>RFPP01000016.1 GCA_009926065.1 Flavobacteriaceae bacterium | reverse complement strand
CTTGTTCCTCCCTGATGTCTCTATTATATACCACACTACACAAGAAAACAAGGAAATATTTCTTTTTTTTTGAGTATGATATATTGTAACATATCCATAAGATGATATACTAGACTTTGACTGGAGAACGATATGGAAAACGATTTAGATGATGGTTTTTATGATGACGGCTATTCAGAAGACGTGATGGATGAGCATACAGTAGTGGAATATTTTGTTTACGATAGCAACAAAGATGGCAGTATTCATAAATTCTTAGAACTTGGCGAACTTAACATTTTTGATTATAGTGTTGAAAGTGTCATCGAGGCTATGATTGATAGAGCGAGACAAGACAACGAAACTCTAATCTCGTTATATTTACCAAGCGAGATAGTAAATTTCTAAAAAATAATGTGAAATTAATAGTTTAATTAGTTATGAAAATAAGTATGGTATTATTTTTTATCTTTGCAATCTTTAAAATTGACCATGGTTAAAACTGACATTTCAAAACTACTACCTAAAAAAAATATTATAATCAAAGGTGCTCAAGTTCACAACTTGAAAAATCTTGATGTCGCAATCCCTCGAAATAAATTGGTAGTAATTACTGGATTATCGGGTTCTGGTAAATCAAGTTTAGCATTTGATACTTTATATGCTGAAGGTCAACGAAGATATGTAGAAAGCTTGTCTTCTTACGCCCGTCAATTTTTAGGAAGATTGGACAAGCCAAAAGTGGAATATATCAAAGGTATCGCTCCTGCAATTGCTATTGAACAAAAAGTAAATACTACCAATGCTCGCTCTACGGTGGGTACATCAACTGAAATATATGATTATTTGAAGTTGTTATATGCTCGAATAGGTAAAACCTACTCTCCTATTTCAGATAAAGAAGTAAAACGACATACTGTAACTGATGTAATTAATGAAATTAAAACTCTTGAAAATGACAGTAAATGGCTACTTTTAGCCCCAATACAACTTGAAAAAGGAAGAAAAATTGAAGACAAATTATCTTCCTTATTAAAAATAGGATTTTCTAGAATATTAGTCGATAATGAAATGGTTCGTTTGGATCAATTGGAATCAATATCATTAGTAAAAAAGGAAGTTTTTTTGATTATTGATCGAATTGTGATTCAAAACGACGAAGATTTTTACAATCGACTTGCTGACGCAATTCAAACCGCATTTTACGAAGGTAAAGGGCTTTGCTATTTACAAGAAGTAACTACCAATAAAAGAAATACCTACAGCAACAATTTTGAATTAGATGGCATTTCTTTTTTAGAACCAAATGTTCACTTGTTTAGTTTCAATAATCCTTATGGGGCTTGTCCTGTGTGCGAAGGTTACGGAAATGTAATTGGAATTGATGAAGAATTAGTAATTCCAAACACGTCACTTTCTATTTATGAAAACGCAATTTATGCTTGGCGTGGAGAAAGCATGAGTTGGTATAGAGATGAATTGGTTAACAATGCCTATAAATTTGATTTTCCTATTCACAAACCCTACTTCGAACTATCTGAAAAAGACAAAGCATTAGTATGGGAAGGAAATTCCTACTTTACAGGATTAAATGATTTTTTCAAAGAATTAGAAGAAAAAAATTACAAAATTCAAAATCGTGTGATGCTTTCTAGATACCGTGGTAAAACAAAATGCCAAAGTTGTAAAGGAAATCGCTTACGAGTTGAAGCTTCATATATTAAAATTGGTGGAAAAACCATTTCAGATTTGGTTCAAATTTCAATTAAGAAATTAGTAACCTTTTTTGAAACATTAGAATTATCTGATTTTGATCAAAAAATTGCCAAACGCTTATTAATTGAAATTAATAGCCGATTAAGGTTTTTGGTGGATGTAGGTCTCGATTATTTAACTTTAAACAGAAATTCGGCATCACTATCTGGTGGAGAATCACAGAGAATCAATTTAGCCACTTCATTGGGAAGTAGTTTGGTGGGATCGATGTATATTTTAGACGAACCTAGCATTGGATTACATCCAAAAGATACGGAACGATTGATAAAAGTATTGCTTTCGCTTCGAGACCTTGGAAATACAGTAATAATTGTAGAGCACGATGAAGACATCATGAAAGCTGCCGATATGATCATTGATATTGGTCCTGAAGCCGGAACTCACGGTGGAAAATTGGTTGCTCAAGGTACTTTTGAAGAAATTCTCAAGGAAAATACATTAACAGCCAACTATTTAAATGGTAGTCTAGAAATTGAAGTGCCCAAAAATAGAAGAAAATGGTCTTCATTTATCGAGATTGTTGGTGCTCGTGAAAATAATTTACAGAATGTAACTGTGAAATTTCCATTGGAAGTTCTAACCGTAATTACAGGGGTTTCTGGGAGCGGGAAAAGTACATTAGTTAAGAAAATACTATTTCCTGCAATGCAAAAAAAATTAGATGGTGTGGGAGATAAAGCGGGACAATTCACAGATATTCAAGGATTTTACTCTAAAATAAAACACATTGAATATGTAGATCAAAACCCTATTGGTAGGAGTTCGAGATCTAATCCTGTAACGTATATTAAAGCTTACGACGATATTAGGGATTTATTTGCTAAAGAAAAATTATCAAAAATTCGTGGTTACCAACCGAAACATTTTTCATTTAATGTTGACGGAGGACGTTGTGAAACTTGCAAGGGAGAAGGTACAATTAACGTAGAAATGGTATTTATGGCCGATGTTCAATTGCCATGTGAAACTTGTAAAGGTAAAAGATTCAAAAAGGAAGTCTTAGAAGTTACATTTGAAGGAAAAAATATTGATGATATATTGACAATGACGGTAGATGATTCTTTGGAGTTTTTCAAAAGTTCAAATTGGTCTAAGATTGTTCAAAAACTTCAACCTCTTCAAGATGTAGGTTTAGGATATGTTCAATTAGGGCAATCTTCATCAACTCTTTCTGGAGGTGAGGCGCAGCGTATTAAATTAGCTTCGTTTCTTGTTAAAGGGAGTACAAAAGACAAAGCTCTGTTTGTTTTTGATGAACCAACTACGGGTTTGCATTTTCATGATATTAAAAAATTATTAACCTCTTTTGACGCTTTAATTGAAAAAGGTCATTCAATAATTGTAATTGAACACAATTTAGATTTGATAAAATGTGCTGACCATATAATTGATTTAGGGCCTGAAGGCGGAGAATTAGGCGGTCGTATTTTAGCCGTAGGAACTCCAGAGGAAATTGTAAAAAACAAAGAATCGATTACAGCTAAATATCTGAAGGATAAATTATAGCAATTATAAGTTTTGAAAATTTAGTATATTTGATTTCCTAAATAGGACAAAATGAAACTAGGTAACTTCGTATTAATTATTCTAATTATTCCCTTTTGGGGTTTTTCTCAACGATATCGTTACACTAATACTCTTTTTCAATCATCGACAATCACACAAAATGTGATTTATGGAACTGCCCCTTCAGTAGATGGTTTTGGAACTGTGGAATCCAGCACAACTCCACAAAATTTAGTGATGGATGTTTACAGACCAACAGGTGATACCTTTACCAATAGACCAGTTATTATCTTTGCTCATCCTGGTGGATTTTTCTCTGGAAGTAAAAATGTAGATGACATGATGGCTTTTTGCGATTATTTTGCAAGAAAAGGGTATGTAACTGCAACAATAGACTATCGATTGGGATTTAACGCAACAAGTAATATCGTAATTCATTCAACCAGAGCTGTTTACAGAGGTTTGCAAGACGGTAGAACCGCCGTTAGGTATTTTAGAGCTAATGCATCAACCTATGGAATTGATCCAAATAGAGTATATTTTGTAGGAAGTAGCGCCGGTGCATTTATTGCGTTGCACAGTATTTATTTAGATCAAATTTCAGAAAAACCTGCTGAAACTGGTGTGATTCAATATACTAATATTACTCCCCCATTTTCTCATACAGCACCTGATTTAGGGGGTTTGGATATTGGTGCGAATCTCTCTTATAGTGGAAAACCAGATGCGATTATTTCACTTTGGGGAGGAATTCAAAGCACCAATTTAATTACTTCAAATAATAACACTCCCGTATTTTTAGTGCATGGAGAATCAGATTCTACAGTTTCATTTAATACTGGAAGTCCTTTTGGTTATTCAGCTTTACCAACAGCAGATGGAAGTAATCCAATTAAAAATAAGTTAAATTCATTGAATTTTACCAATAATGAAATCTATTTTGTAGCTGGTGTTGGACATGAATTTTATGGTACAACCAATGGAACTTGGAGTAATGGAACGGGCGGGAATTCCTATTGGCCAATTGTATTGGAAAAATCGACCACATTTTTGTGGAAACAACACAAACCAACTGCAAATTATACTTCAACAGTAAATGGATTAACTGTTAATTTTACCGATACAAGTAGTGGTGCAATTTCATGGTTTTGGGATTTTGGAGATGGTACAACAAGTAATTTACAAAGTCCAACGCATACTTATGCAACCTCAGGAAACTATACTGTTAGTTTGTATGTTGAGAATTTAAATAAAAGTTGGGATGAAATAAACAGAAGTATCTCCCTATCTACAATGGGATTAGCTGATAATGCTAATTCATTTTTCAAATTGTATCCAAACCCAAGTCAAAATGATGTAACTATATCATTATCAAATTCAAGCTCGGAAATAAAATATCAAATATTAGATTTCTCTGGTAAAATTGTTCGAGAAAACTTGATTCAAAATTGTATAGAATTTACGATTGATATCTCCGATTTAGCAAAAGGATTGTATATTGTCAAGTTGAATAACGATGAAAACAACTTTATTAGAAAACTAATTAAAAACTAAATTAGTTTATAATAATTTTCTTAGTGTATTTATTTTCCCCTGATTCAATTACTGCCAAATAAAGACCATTCGGAATAGCTGAAATTGAAATAGACTCATTTTGACTAGCCATTTCAAATGACTTTGTAATGATTGTTTTTCCTAATAAATCTACCAATTTAAAAGTGTAATTTCTATCTAATTTTCCACAATTTATATAAAGTAAATCAGTTGCAGGATTTGGATAAATAGAACCTTGGAAACTGGATTCAAATTCTTCATTTGTTAATGAAGTATCAACAACCGAAAAATGCAACATCGCACCAATTGCTGCTTTAGCAACATTATAGTTGTAGGTAGGATCCATATTGATTAAAAAATCCGTTGGAGTATGTTTATGGGTAGTCTCATTTCTTTCGAAAAAACCTGTAATTACTTCATTATTGCTTTGAAATGACATATAATCTGAAGCATAAGCACGATCTAAAAAAGTGCTTAATGGCGAATACAATCCAACACAGGTAATTAATTCATTGGTTACGGCAGCAGAAGCCGCATTATTTGAAGTAGGTGAAGATTGGTCTCTTTCACAAGTAATTGTGTTATTTACCATTCCTGCTACTCCTCCCACTTCATCTATGTTAAAAACCAATTTGATATCCATTTTAGGGGTAGTGGCATTTACAACTGCTGAAACAAAATGCTGACTTCCAAATAAACCATCTTCTTCACCACTGAAATTGATAAACTTTATTGAATATTGTGTTGGTATATTTTGTAATAAACGGGCAACTTCTAAAATACATGCTAATCCACTTCCATTATCATTTGTTCCAGTACCGTTTAAAGAATCGTAATGACCATCAATAATTATAAATTTATTTGGATAAACGGTACCTATTTTGGTGACCACTAGGTTTTTACAAACCGCAGTTGAACCAGTATAAGTATAAGAATATTCAGTAATTTGACTTGCTGTGTAACCATAACTTAAATATTTGTTTTTTAACCAAGTTAAGGTATTGTCTAAGGCAACAGTTCCTCTTCTTTTGACTCCAAGAGCCTCATATTCAGTCAGGTTATTCAATATGTTTGAACTTGAACATTGATTAACAACAGCTGCATAATTAGCATTATAAACTTGACAATAAATTTCTTGAGTAGAAAAAGAAACTAAAGTTGTAAAAGACAAAAAGTATATTAAATATTTCATTGATAATGTAACAAAATTTGGCCCGAAGGTAATTAGTAATCCAATTATAAAAAAATTATTTTTTTAATCAAATGGTAAAATATTGATACTTAGTTTACCTTTTTAAAAGACTTACCAGTTTTTCAGTCAAATTTTTTCTGGAATATTTTTGTAAACCAACCGCATTTGACTTTAAATTTCCCTCCAAAAACAAACTAAAGTAATTGACTATATAATTTTTTAATTTTTCTTTTTCAGAATAATCGGCAAAAACACCGGTATTCGTGTCGATCAATATTTCAGCAAAGTCGCATCCTCTTGGGCCTACGCCAATGATAGGTCGCTCTGAAACCATATATTCGAATAATTTTCCTGGAATAATACTCTTCGTATCTTCTGAATTAATTTCAATTAATAAAAGAACTTGAGACTTCTTTTGATGTGCTATGGCTTCATCGTGAGAAACATATCCTAAATTCAGAACATAATTTTGTAACTGAAATAAAGCAATTGAATCCAATACCTCTTGACTCACCGCACCAATCAATTTTAGTTGGAAATGTGATGCAAATAAGGGATTTTCTCTAATTAATTCAGAAATACTCTCCCATAAAATCCTTGGGTTTCTTTCAGATAAAAAAGAACCGATATGCGCTAATGAGAATTTCTTATCAATAATTTGATTACCAATTTTCTCAACATCATAACCGTTCGTAATTACTTCAACAGGCTTGGATGTTATTCGTTTAAATTCTGCTCTGGTGGTTGGACTTGTAACCAAAATCAAATCGGCAGTATTCAATACTCTAAATTCTAGTTGCTTGTGTTTATTTGAGGCAAATTCAGATAGTTTCAGTGCTTTATGGTATCCTATTGTAGTCCAAGGATCACGAAAATCAGCCACCCACCTAACATTTAATTTTTGTTTTAATTCTAAACCTATTAAATGCAAACTATGTGGTGGTCCCGAAGTAATAATTGTAGTAATTCCATTTTCAGAAATGTATTTTTCTAAAAATTTTACCGATGGCTTTACCCATAATATTCTTGCATCGGGAATAAAAATATTTCCTCGAATCCAAAGTAATATTTTATCTAAGAACGATTGCTTTTTATTATTCGGAATAATTCCAGAACTGATTTTAGTAGTTTTATTTTTTGATAGAAAAGAAGCCCACTGATAGGGCTCTACAATTTTATTTCTTAAAATAATAGCTTCATTTGAAACCTCCGAAAGTAAGTTCTCATCAATAATTGGATAAGATGGGTTTTCGGGTATATAAACTATTGGCTGATAACCAAAATCTGGTAAATATTTCACAAATTTTAACCAACGCTGAACTCCTGGACCTCCAGCTGGTGGCCAATAGTAAGTGATAATTAATAGTTTGTTGTTATCCAATTCCTTATTGTTTATTGTTTAGCTTTTTTCTCTCAAAATAAATAGCACTTCCCAATAACAAAATCATCATTATAAAACTAATAAAAGAGATTGTACTTCCTGTTTTAACCACTTGAGGCTCAAACTTGAATTCTATAGTGTGTTTGCCGGCAGGAATTTCCATCGCTCGAAGCACATAATCGGCTCTGAAATGAGATGTTGCTTTACCATCAATTGTGGCGTTCCAACCATCAGCATAGTACATTTCAGAAAAAACTGCCAAACCTTGATTGGCATTGTTTGAAACATATTTCAAATGATTTGGCTTATAACTAATTAACTTGATAGATGATAAAGTATCTTTAACAAATGAATTCGTTTTAAGTTGTATGCCAAATTCTTTCTGGTTAACAACAGCTTCATTTTTAGAATCTAATTTATCCAAAGCTTTCATTTCTTCATCAGGAGAATTTACTAATTTCACCTTTTGAACAAACCAAGCATTACCATTGTAATTTGGATTGTAGGTTGGAAATTCTTTGCCTTCTTTGTCTGTTTGAATAATGTATTTGGTATTCAACATATTCAAAACTTCCATATTGTTTTTGGCAATTTGGTAATCAAATAACTGTTGCATTCTTCGAGGTTTCACCGCGCTATACCCACCTATAGATTGATGAAAATAGGAAGCTCTAGAACTTGACATATTTCCATTTACCTCAAATACTCTGTAATGAGAAGTATCACGAAGAATCTCTAAATCAGAAGCAGTAGGCTGAAATGGAACATCTACTTCACTTGGAGATACAAAACTCTTAGCATTAACATAATTTTTATCAATAAAAAATAAATCGGAAATCATAATGATTCCTACTAAAATTATAGCAGTCGATTTTGAAATTTTATTTTTAATAAAAATCCAAAGCAACCCAAACGCTAACAAAACTAAAAATCCAGATCGCAATAAATCAGCAGAGTAAAGGCTTTTTCTATCTTCCTTTAATGCATTCATAAACTCAGTCCCGTAGTTTTGAAGATAATAATCGTCACTCCCTCCAGAAAAACTAAACTGACTTTTTATTGCAATTAAAAAAACTATTATTCCAAAAAACACTCCTCCCGAAAGATAAAGTCCTTTTAATTGTTGTTCTTTTTCTTCTTTGAAAAACGATTGTAATCCCATAATTGCTAGTACTGGAATACATAATTCTAAAATTACTTGAATGGAAGAAACTGCTCTAAATTTGTTATACAGTGGGATTGTATCAATAAAGAAATCAGTTAATATTGGGAAGTTTTTGCCCCAAGAAAGTAAAAGTGAAAAAACTGCACCAGCAATAAAAACATACTTTATTTTACGATTATCTAAAAATAATGCAATCAAGCAAAGAAAGAAAACCACTGCACCAACGTAGGCTGGAGCGGCAACAATTGGTTGGTCTCCCCAATAAGCAGGCATACTAGAAACGAAATCTTTGGCTTGTTCTTCGGGAACGCTTTTTCCAATTAAAAATTCATACATACTGGTATTTGTTCCAATATTTTCTCCATTGGAACCACCAAAAATTCGTGGTGAAATGAGATTAAAACTTTCTGATATTCCATAACTGTATTCGGTAATATAATCACGAGTCATTCCATTATCAGTGGCACTTTTTGAACCATCAGGGATAAATGTCAATTCATTTTTTCCTCTAGTACTGTACTTCGTATATTCGGCTGTAGCCAATAAACTAGTAGCATTTGCACCAATGGCTAAAATTCCGGTAATAGCAAAAATCCCAAATGCAGTAAACAAAGATTTAATTTCTTTCTCTTTTACATATTTAAAACTATAATAAACAGTAATTATCAGAATTAAAAAAAGTAAATAATAAGTCATTTGCGGGTGATTGGCGTTCAATTCTAAGGATGCGGCTATCATTGTGAGCAAACCTCCAACAATAAATCGGCGCTGAAATACTAATAATATTCCTGCAACAACCAAGGGCATATAAGCTATAGCGTGGGCTTTGGCATTATGACCCACTCCCAGAATTATAATTAAATAGGTGGAAAATCCAAAAGCAAGAGCGCCAAAAAAGGCTTTTAATGGATCGGATTTTAAAACTAATAATAGGACATAAAATCCCAGGAAATAAAGAAATAAATAATCGGCTGGTCTTGGTAAAAATCGTAAAACACTATCAATTTTACTAATATATTCATGTGGATAATTTGCCCCTAATTGATAGGTGGGCATACCACCAAAAGCTGAGTTAGTCCAATAAGGTTCGGCATTTTCAGTAGCTCGAAAATCTATTTGCTCTTTTGCCATTCCGATATACTGTGCTATATCTGATTGAGCAATTTTTTTTCCTTGAAGTACAGGATAAAAATAAATTAGGGAAATTAAAATAAAACCTAATACGGCAATTGCATGAGGATAAATTCTTTCTAATTTTTTCATTTTTTAATTTTAGATGTTTGTAAAAGTAAAAAATAAATCAAACATATTAGAATTTATGAAATCAAATAGTACAGTGATTATTCTATTTCCTCAAAATCAACATATTCACCTACTTTTTTATTTTCACGAGGCTTTGAAACGTTTGAATTTCCGGGATTAAAATCTTTTGTATTAGCTTGATTTTGCTCATTTTGATATTGTTCTTGAAATTTTTGACCCGCTTTTTGAACGACTTTTTTAACCATATAGGGAAAAAATAAACGTGCCAAAAATTTAAACACATAATAATAGAATAATATGTAAAATAAAGTTTCAATAAAACCTGCGAAAGAAGCCATTTCCATCTATTAAGTTATTTTGTACAAAATTAATAAATCATTTTACAAATTACGATAGAATTTTAAAATATGATTCTAAATAAATAATAAAATATGGTACATTTGAATAAAAATAAAAAAAATCATTTCAATGAATCGAATTAATGTTCTACTGCTTATACTGACTTTCTTTTCATTTTCAAATATACATGCGCAATATACTGATGTTATCAATTCAAATCGTCCAGGAAAATCAATGTCGGCTTTTTCAGTGGGTAAAACAGTAATTCAAGCTGAATTGGGAGTTTATGGTGTAAATGAAAAACACGAATTTTTAGAATACCAAGCTAAAGGAATGGGAACCGATTTAAGCCTAAGATATGGCGCGTTTTTAGAGCAATTGGAGTTTAATATTGATTTGCAATATCAAAACGATAAATATGAAAGTTTTTATGATAATTATAATAGAAAAGGATTTAAAAATTCAATAATTGGAGTTAAATATTTGATATATGATCCAAATAAAAATTATGAAGCCAAAGTTGATATTTATAGCTGGGATAACAACCATAAATTCAAATTTAGAAGTTTAATCCCAGCAGTTGGGATCTATGCTGGAATGAATTTGAATCTTACCAATAATGAATTTTCATTTGCCTCTGATCCAAAATTAAGCCCAAAAGCAATGTTAATTACTCAAAATCAATTGGGAAGATCGGTATTTGTAACCAATATTATAGCAGACAAAATAGGTACAGAATTTCCTTCCTATGGATATATAGTAACACTTACCCGCGGGTTTAATCCAGAATGGATCGGTTTTATAGAAACGCAAGGCTATATAAGTAATTATTATGCAGATAACGTACTTCGTGGTGGTGCTGCTTATTTAATTCATGAGAATATTCAAATTGATTTAAATATTGGCGTTAATTTTAAAAATACTCCTTCTATATTAGTTGGTGGATTTGGAATATCTTGGCGTTTTGATGAAAATTATACCGAAATATTACTTCGAGCTCCACAAGAAAAATCAAAAAAGGATAAAAAAGGAAAAGATAATTCTAAAGATAAAAGTAAAAAACGTCTTGACGAAGTTCCAGCTCCTAAATAATAGTTTATGATTACAATTAAAGAGGCAATCACAAAAAAAGAACTTACCGATTATATTAAATTCCCATTTTTATTATATAAAGATAATAAATACTGGGTGCCACCAATTATTGCGGACGAATTAGAAACCTTCGATAAAACTAAAAATCCAACATTTGAAAATGCGGAAGCTTACTTTTATTTGGCTTATAAAAACAATGAAATTGTAGGACGAATTGCCGCAATTATCAATTGGAATGAAGTAAACAACCAACAAAAGAAAAAAGTACGTTTTGGATGGTTTGATGTAATAGATGATATTGAAGTCACTAAAGCATTACTTGAAAAAGTTGCCGAATTGGGAAAAAAAAACAATCTTGAAAATATAGAAGGTCCCATGGGATTTTCTAACTTAGATAAAGTTGGCGTGCTTACAGAAGGTTTTGAACAATTAGGAACCATGATAACTTGGTACAACTATCCCTATTATGCAGAACATTTTGAAAAATTAGGATTTCAAACTGAAAAAGAATATTTAGAACATAAATTTCCATTTTCTAATGTTAAGATCGATCAAATTGATAAAGCCCAAGAGCTTATAAAAAAACGATATCAATTAAAAGTACTCAACTTTAGAAAAACAAAAGATATTCTACCTTACGTAGATAAAATGTTTGATTTATTCAATTATTCCTATTCGAAATTGGCCTCATTTGTTGAAATAACTGACCTACAAAAGGCCTATTTTAAGAAAAAATACATCAGTTTTATAAATCCAGAATATATCAAATTTGTGGAAGATAAAGACGGAAATCTGGTAGCATTTGCAATTGTAATGCCATCCTTTTCTGAAGCTTTACAAAAAGCAAAAGGTAAATTATTTCCCTTTGGAATATTTCATTTATTAAATGCAAGAAAAAATAGTAAAGACGTTGCGTTTTATCTAATAGGAGTTCATCCTGACTACCAAAACAAAGGAGTTCATGCCTTAATATTTAAAGAATACTATACCACTTTCACCAAAAAAGGAATTCAAAATTGCATTCGAACACCTGAATTAGCAGATAATCTCGCCATACAATTACTTTGGAAAAACTTCGATCCAAAAATTATTTGTCGAAGAAAAACGTTTATAAAAAACTTATAAAAAAAATCCATTCGCAAAAACGAATGGATTAAAACTTCAAACTTTAAACTTTTAAATACTAAGCGTCTAAATTAACAGTTGTCTTTTCAGCGATTTCTTTATAGGTTCCATTTTCTAATTTTTCACGAATAGCTTC
The DNA here is from genome assembly GCA_009926065.1 of Flavobacteriaceae bacterium. Taxonomy (GTDB): domain Bacteria; phylum Bacteroidota; class Bacteroidia; order Flavobacteriales; family Flavobacteriaceae; genus Flavobacterium. The sequence goes on along the minus strand of RFPP01000016.1, from coordinate 31,322 downwards.
AAATGCAGTTAATGTTTCCTCCACATCAGCTAAAGTGTGCGAGGCAGTAGGAATCATTCTCAATAAAATAATGCCTTTAGGAATAACTGGATAAACCACAATAGAAAGAAAAATTCCATAATTTTCTCTTAAATCATTCACCATAACCATTGCCTCAGGAATACTTCCCTCAAGATAAACCGGCGTAATACAAGTATTGGTATCTCCAATATTGAATCCTTTTTCCTTTAATCCATTTTGCAATGCTTTTACATTTACCCACAATTTTTCTCTAATTTCAGGAGAATTTCGTAACAATTCCAACCTTTTTAAAGAACCTACCGTTTGAATCATAGGCAACGCTTTGGCAAACATTTGAGAACGTAAATTGTATTTTAAATAATCTATAACTTCTTTATCACCAGCAATAAAGGCCCCAATATTAGCCATCGATTTTGCAAACGTAGAAAAATAAACATCTATTCCATCCTGAACTCCTTGCTCCTCACCTGCACCAGCTCCAGTTTTTCCAAGAGTTCCAAAACCATGTGCATCATCAACAAGCAATCGGAAATTGTATTTTTTCTTCATCGCAACCACTTCCTTCAATTTTCCTTGTTGACCACGCATTCCAAAAACTCCTTCGGTAATAAATAAAATTCCACCTCCAGTAGTTTCTGCTAATTTTGTAGCACGTTCCAAGTTCTTCTCCATACTTTCCACGTCATTGTGTCGGTACGTAAAACGCTTTCCACTATGCAGCCTCACCCCGTCAATTATACAAGCATGAGCATCAACATCATATACAATAACGTCATTTCTAGTCACCAAAGCGTCAATAGTTGACATAATTCCTTGATAACCAAAATTCAATAAATAAGCCGATTCTTTCATAACAAATTCAGCCAATTCACGTTCTAATTGTTCGTGATAATTGGTGTGACCACTCATCATTCTCGCTCCCATTGGGTAAGCAGCACCATATTCAATCGCCGCATCAGTGTCGGCTTTACGAACTTCTGGATGATTGGCTAGGCCTAAATAATCATTCAAACTCCAATTCAAAATATCCTTGCCTTGAAACTTCATTCTCGGCCCTAATTCTCCTTCTAATTTTGGAAAAACATAATATCCCTCAGCTTGTGAAGCCCACTTTCCTAATGGACCTTTATTTTTTTGAATTCTTTCGAATAAATCTTTTACCATCTCGTTTTTGAAAATTTTATTATTCTAACTATCTCGCAAAAATAAATATTTATACCTTAATAACAGATTAAAATTATGTTTTTTTTAGGAGCTTTTTCCAGCTATTCATTACAATCTGCGATAAAAAAACGCAGGATTTCCATTTCTATCTGGGCTAGGGCATCCGATTAAACTAGAAACATCGTATATTTGATTAAAATTGCTCAAGGTCAAAAAATTGATAGTTGCAATTTCAATACAAATAAAATAAAAATGAATCAAAATAAAGAACTAAAATTAGCCATATTAATAGATGCAGACAACATTCCCTTCAGCAATGTAAAAGGAATGATGGAAGAAATCGCAAAATATGGAACCCCAACAACCAAACGAATTTATGCCGATTGGACCAAACCAAATGCCAACGGTTGGAAATCAGTATTACTTGAACACGCAATTACCCCAATTCAACAGTACAGTTACACCGTAGGAAAAAACTCCTCGGACTCTGCTATGATTATTGATGCCATGGATTTACTCTATTCTGATAAAGTAGACGGTTTTTGCATAGTTTCAAGTGACTCCGACTTTACTCGTCTGGCAATTCGACTTCGAGAATCGGGAATGAAAGTGATAGGAATGGGTGAAAAGAAAACTCCTAACTCCTTTATCGTAGCTTGTGACCGATTTATATATATCGAAGTATTACAAGGAGCAGTGAAAAAGAAAGTAACAAAAACAACTACAAACGACAATAAAAAAGCTGTTGAAAAAGGAACCCCTGAAAAAGAAAATATCGAAAAAGAGATCGTTCAGAAAATCGATTTGCAAACCATAGAATTAATTGAAGCAACCATTGAAGCAATTTGTGACGACGATGGATGGGCATTTTTAGGGGATGTTGGTAACTTAATCGTAAAGAAAAAACCAGAATTCGATCCAAGAAATTATGGTTATACCAAACTAACACCTCTTTTAAAATCTCTAAGCAATATTCTAGAAATAGACGAAAGAGATTCCGATAAAAAAGGAATTAAACACGTTTTTGTTAGATTAAAATTTAATTAGAAAACTCAATCAAATTATAAAATTCATAATTTAAATGTTATTTTTGCTTAATATAAAATATAATTTATGTTGATAATTGGAATTGCAGGAGGAACAGGAAGTGGAAAAACAACCGTGGTTCACCAAATAATGAATGAATTACCAGAAACCGAAGTTGGAATTATTTCGCAAGACTCCTATTACAAAGAAAATAATAATTTAAGTTTCGAGGAAAGAGCATTAATCAATTTTGATCATCCCCGTGCTATAGATTTTGAACTTTTAGTTGCACATCTAAAAGAATTAAAAGCTGGAAATAACATTAACCAACCTGTTTATTCATTTGTAACTCACAATAGAACAGACGATACCATTTTTACACACCCAAGAAAAGTAATGATTGTGGAGGGAATTTTAATCCTCGCTAATGCAGAATTAAGAGAACTTTTTGATGTAAAAATATACGTTCATGCCGATTCTGACGAACGTTTAATAAGAAGATTAAGACGCGACATTGCCGAAAGAGGACGTGATATGGATGAGGTACTAAACCGATACCAAACTACACTAAAACCAATGCATGAACAATTTATCGAACCTACAAAAGCTTATGCAGATATTATCATTCCAAACGATAAATACAATACCGTTGCAATAGATGTAGTACGAGCTGTAATAAATCAGAGGATTTCTTAAAATTTTTATTTAATTTTATAACTAATCTTATTTTAAAATTACAATTGCTCCGGTTTCAAAATAGAATTGTAAAAAAAAGCAAAACCGATTGGCAAGTAAAAAAAACTATGGAAAATCCGTTAAAAGAAACAAAACAAAAAAAAACTTGGCTCAAAATAGTGAGCAATAAATACCTTTTAATATCATTACTATTTAGTATTTGGATGATTTTTCTAGACAACTACTCTTACATGGATCAAAGGCAACTCAATAAACAGATTGAGGAATTACAAGATAATAAAAAGTACTACCAAGAGGAAATAAAAAAAGATAAACAAAGTATTAAATTACTAAAGAATGAGGATCAAGTAGAAAAATATGCCCGCGAAAAATATTATATGAAAAGAGAAAATGAAGATATATATATAATTGAATATGAAGGAGATACAATAAAAAAATAAAATAAATGAAACATTCATTATTCTCTGATTTTGATCCAATTTCCTCCAAACAATGGAAACAAAAAATACAATTCGAACTCAAAGGCGAGGACTATAATGATGCACTTGTATGGAATTCCCCAGAAAACATTAAGGTAAAACCATTTTATAACCAAGACGACCTACAGGATAATTTACCTGTAAATCCAAATGCAAACGGATTTAAAATTTGCCAAAACATATTTGTTTTCGATCTTGAAAAATCAATTGAAAGAGCTTTAAAATCTATTGAACGTGGAGCAGATAGTATTATTTTTACCATAGAAAATGAAACAATTGATGTCACTAAACTTCTTGAAAAACTTCCTTTAGAAACTTGTGAAATTTACTTTAACCTGAATTTCATTTCTGTAAATTATATTTCAAAAATTGAAAACTTAGCAAAATTGAGAAATGCAAAAATATATTGTAATCTCGATCCTATTGGCCAACTTGCAAAAGAAGGTAATTGGTTTAATACTCAAGAAAAAGATAATTTTTTGACCCTAAATTTGATTTCGAAACAAGTTTCAAATAGCTCTATTATTAGTGTAAATAGTTCCTTATATCAAAATGCAGGTGCAAATATGGTTCAGGAATTAGCGTATTCATTAGCTCACGTTAATGAATATTTAAACCGCATTTACACAATCAACCAACCTATAGTTTTTAAAATATCTGTTGGTTCCAACTATTTTTTTGAAATTGCAAAATTGCGTGCTTACAGAATTTTATTTAATAGTATTGCTAAAGAATACCACCCAAATTTAGAGTGTCATTTGGTTGTAACACCAACTAAAAGAAACAAAACAATTTACGATTATAATGTCAATATGTTGCGAACCACAACCGAATGTATGTCGGCAATAATTGGTGTTGCTGATGCTATTGTGAATTTGCCATACGATGCATTATACCATAAAGACAATGAATTTGGTGATCGAATAGCTAGAAATCAACTATTAATTTTAAAAAATGAGAGCTACTTAGACAAAGTTAATAATCCTGCCGATGGAACTTATTATATAGAAAGTCTTACCCATCAATTGGCTGAAAAAGCATTGATATTATTTAAAGATATTGAAGCAAATGGTGGTTTTCTAAAACAATTGAATGAGGGAATTATCAAAAGAAAAATTCAAGAAAGCGCAGATAAAGAACAAGAATTATTCGATTCAGGGAAAGAAGTTTTGGTAGGAACCAACAAATATCCTAACAAAGACGACAAAATGAAACATGATTTAGAATTGTTTCCATTTGTAAAAGTAAACCCTCGAAAAACATTAATTACACCTATAATTGAAAAAAGATTAGCCGAAAAATTAGAGCAAGAAAGATTAGGAAAAGAATAATGAAAAGAAAAGATTTACAACATATTACGTTATTCGATAAAGAGAATTCAAAAGTTTTAAACTCTGAAAAGAAATCGGAAGCTTTTAAAACTGCCGAAGATATTCTACTAAATCCAACTTACTCAAAATCAGATATTGAGAACCTAGAACATTTGGAATTTGGTGCTGGGTTTGCCCCATTTTTAAGAGGTCCTTACACTACAATGTTTGTTAGAAAGCCATGGACAATTCGACAATATGCAGGTTTTTCAACTGCCGAAGAAAGCAATGCCTTTTACAGAAGGAATTTAGCTGCAGGTCAAAAAGGGCTTTCCATAGCATTTGATTTACCAACCCACCGCGGTTACGATTCTGACCATGAACGCGTGGTTGGTGATGTTGGAAAAGCAGGAGTAGCAATCGATTCTGTTGAAGATATGAAAGTTTTATTCGACCAAATTCCGTTGAATGAAATGTCGGTTTCCATGACAATGAACGGAGCGGTTTTACCAATAATGGCTTTCTATATTGTTGCTGCTGAAGAACAAGGAGTTAAACCGGAACAACTTTCAGGGACCATACAAAACGATATTTTGAAGGAATTTATGGTTAGAAATACGTATATCTATCCTCCAACACCCTCAATGAAAATAATTGCTGATATATTTGAATATACAAGCAAAAAAATGCCAAAATTCAATTCGATTTCTATTTCAGGATATCACATGCAAGAAGCAGGAGCTACCGCCGAAATTGAGTTGGCTTACACATTAGCTGATGGATTAGAGTACATAAGAACTGGTCTTTCTACTGGAATGAAAATCGATGAATTTGCCCCTCGCCTTTCTTTTTTCTGGGCAATTGGTATGAATCATTTTATGGAAATAGCCAAAATGCGTGCCGCAAGAATGATTTGGGCTAAATTAGTTAAACAATTTAATCCAAAAGAGGAGAAATCATTGGCTTTAAGAACACATTGTCAAACTTCGGGTTGGAGTTTAACTGAGCAAGATCCTTTTAATAACGTAGCTCGAACTTGCATAGAAGCAACGGCGGCTGCTTTTGGTGGAACACAATCTTTACATACTAATGCTTTGGATGAGGCTATTGCATTACCAACAGATTTCTCAGCAAGAATTGCTAGAAATACTCAAATATATTTACAAGAAGAAACTAAAATTACGAAAACAGTCGATCCTTGGGCTGGAAGTTATTACGTTGAAAGTTTGACCAATGAAATAGCTCAAAATGCTTGGAAACTAATTAAAGAAGTCGAAGAATTAGGCGGAATGACAAAAGCAATTGAAGCGGGAATTCCAAAACTACGAATTGAGGAAGCCGCTGCAAGAAAACAAGCAAGAATTGATAGTGGTCAAGATATTATTGTAGGAATTAACAAATATAGATTAGAAAAAGAAGAACCATTGCATATCTTAGACGTTGATAATGAAATGGTTCGCAATCAACAAATTGAACAATTACAGAAAATAAAATTAACTCGAGATTCAAATAAAGTTAAGGAAAAACTTGATAAATTAGTAGAAATTGCAAAAACTGGTCATGGAAACTTGTTAGAAATTGCAATTGAAGCAGCGCGTTACAGAGCCACTTTAGGTGAAATAAGCGATGCTTTAGAAACAGTATTTGGAAGATATAAAGCTCAAATTAAATCCTTTAGTGGCGTGTATAGTAAAGAAATTAAAAACAATAGTAGTTTTGAAAAAGCAAAACATATGGCAGACAAATTTGCAAAGCAAGAAGGTCGCCGTCCTAGAATTATGATCGCAAAAATGGGACAAGACGGTCATGATAGAGGTGCAAAAGTAGTAGCAACAGGTTATGCTGATGTGGGTTTTGATGTAGACATTGGCCCTTTATTTCAAACTCCAGCTGAAGCGGCAAAACAAGCAATTGAAAATGACGTACATATTCTCGGGGTTTCTTCTTTGGCTGGTGGTCATAAAACATTAGTACCTCAGGTAATTGACGAACTAAAAAAGTATGGCCGAGAAGACATTATGGTTGTTGTTGGTGGTGTAATTCCCGCACAAGATTACCAATTTTTATTTGATGCAGGTGCTGTAGCAATTTTTGGACCTGGAACAAAAATTAGTGATGCTGCGATAAAGATTCTTGAAATATTAATACAATAATACTATGCGCGCATAGTAACTATTTACTATATTTACAATTCAAAATAAAATACTATGAATTTTTCAGCAAAAATGCTTCGTGATGATGCCTTAAATGGTAAAGTAATTGTAATTACAGGTGGAGGAAGTGGTTTAGGTAAAGCGATGACCAAATACTTCATGGAATTGGGTGCTAAAGTCGCTATAACTTCGCGAGATATAGAAAAATTAAAAACTACTTCGGCTGAATTGGAAGCTGAAACTGGTGGTACTTGCCTTCCGGTTCAGTGTGATGTTCGTCATTATGAAGAAGTAGAAGCAATGTTGCAAGAAGTTTTAAAAGCCTATGGAAAAGTGGATGTATTATTGAATAATGCAGCAGGTAATTTTATATCGCCAACAGAGCGCCTTTCGGCAAATGCCTTTGATACTATAATTGATATCGTTTTAAAAGGTTCGAAAAACTGCACTTTGGCCTTCGGAAAACACTGGATAGATACCAAACAAGAATCGTCAACGGTTTTAAATATTGTAACGACTTATGCGTTTACTGGTTCTGCATATGTGGTTCCAAGTGCAACTGCAAAAGCAGGTGTATTAGCTATGACAAGAAGTTTAGCAGTTGAATGGGCAAAATACGGAATTAGAACCAATGCAATTGCACCTGGTCCTTTTCCTACAAAAGGAGCTTGGGACCGATTGTTACCTGGTGACTTAAAAGAAAAATTTGATTTATCGAAAAAAGTACCTTTAAAAAGAGTTGGAGATCACCAAGAATTAGCGAATCTAGCCGCCTATTTGATTTCAGATTTTTCAGCATATATTAATGGTGAAGTTATTGTTATTGATGGGGGTGAATGGCTAAAAGGAGCTGGGCAGTTTAATTTATTAGAAGCGGTTCCTGAAGAAATGTGGGATATGCTTGAAATGATGATTAAAGCTAAGAAGAATTCGTAAATCTTATCTAAATACAAAATATAAAAAGAGAACTTTAATGTTCTCTTTTTTTTTAGCCCTGATAGAAGGGAAAATCCCGAGCTTTTTAGCGAGAATTTGGAATGATAGCAGGATAAAGCTCCAAATAAAAAAATTAATATCGAAGTAACAAATAATTAGTATTTTTACAAAAACTATTTTCTTGAATTCGAAAAACAAAATATCGGCGCTACATGAAAAAGCTGGAATTTCGCCTCCCGAAATGATCAGTAGTAAAGGCGTGGACAAAATTCACGATTCTAGAAAGAAACAACCTTCCTCAAAAGAGCTGATTGAAGGCATTTTGAATGGCAATATTACCGCTTTAAGTCGTGCAATAACACTGGTTGAAAGCACTAATGTTTCCCATTTAGAAAAAGCCAATGAGGTAGTAAATGCTTGTTTGCCCCACGCAAATAAATCGATTCGAATTGGAATTACTGGTGTTCCTGGCGTTGGAAAAAGTACTTTTATAGAAGCATTCGGTAAATATTTAACAGGGTTAGGAAAAAAAGTAGCTGTTCTTGCCGTTGATCCAAGTAGTACAATTTCTCATGGAAGTATTTTGGGTGATAAGACGAGAATGGAAGAATTGGTAAAAGACAAAAATGCCTATATTCGACCTTCAGCATCAGGGGAAACTTTGGGCGGTGTTGCCAGAAAAACACGTGAAACAATTACGCTTTGTGAAGCTTGCGGTTTTGACACCATTATCATTGAAACGGTGGGTGTTGGTCAGAGTGAAACTGCGGTTCACAGTATGGTAGACTTCTTTTTACTATTGAAAATTGCTGGTGCTGGCGACGAATTGCAAGGTATAAAACGCGGAATTATGGAAATGGCTGATGCTATTGTGATTAACAAATCGGATGGAGACAATGTGAGAAAATCAAAATTAGCGAAAGTTGAATTTGGTAGAGCATTGCATTTATTTCCTGCAAAAAAATCGGGGTGGATTCCTACTACTTCCACTTGTAGTTCGATTACTCGTGAAGGAATTTCAGAAGTTTGGGTAACGATAAATAAGTATGTTGCCCATACGCAATCGAATAATTATTTCTTTGATAAACGTAAATATCAAAACCAATATTGGATGTTGGAAACCATAAATGAGCAGTTGAAAACAAATTTTTTCAACCACCCAGATATTAAAAAATTATTGGAAGAAAATAAAAAAGCGGTGCAAAATGATGAAATATCACCATTTGCAGCCGCTCAATTATTATTAGAAAAGTATTTTAAATAATACTAATCCTATTATTTTATTATTGAATAGTTTTAATTTGACTTTCTTTAATATTAAATGCTTTAACTACAGCATTATAATCATTAAAATCTACCGCTTTACTGCTTTTATTTGACAAATACCCTGGAATAATTACTACTCTAAAAACCTGATTTTGCGACCATGCTGCTCCTAAAGTAGTTAAATCAAAGTCAGATTCAAGAAATATATTGATATCATTTCTAGTAAAATCAAAATTGTAATTCAATTCCCCTTGTTGTAAATAAACTGCTTGTGGTAATTGTCTCCACAAATCTTGACCATTAACTACACCAAATAATCGATAAACTAAAACCATATCCCCTCTGTATAATGGTGGATTTAGAGTAATTAGTTTAGAATAGTTATTTGTAGGGTTAAATGAAGTGGTAACTTCAAAAACTTCAGCAAGTATTTCAGCTTCAATTTCTTCATTTGTAGTACAACCTTGAAACAGAAAAGTGGTTGTAATTGCTAAAAGTAAAATTATTCGTTTCATAATATAATTATTTAGTTATAAAAAATAGTAATTCAAAAATCAATCCAAAAATAAGAATTTTGATTATTTTAATGAAAAAAATATAAAGTACATTTGTAACTATGAAATTATATATGATAATGGTGGGATGTCGACCTCAAGGTAGATTCACCGAACAACACGATATTTATTTTGGAATTGGGAACTCATTGACAGAAATGGTTCCTAAAATAAAATTATTTTGGCCTGAAGCCAAAGGTCGAATTCACATTGATGCGTGGAGAGAAGTAACCATGGTTGACAATCACAAAATTGAAATTGTTACTAAGGAAAATGCTGTTGCAAATAGTACTCAGCTTTACTTTATCAATTTGGGTGGTTATAAGGAAAATGAGTTTGAAGAATATCATTATAAAATTGTTACCACCGGAGTTACATTGGCGGAAGCCACCAAAAAAGCAAAGGCAACAAGTTTTTACAAACACTACGACTTTGAAGGTGCCACCTCGCATATTGATGATAAATATGGAATTGATGTTGATGATATTTACAACATCGAGGATATTTTGGCATCTGAATTAAAAGAAAAATTTGCTTTAAAAATCACAGAAATTGAAAATGCAATTGAAGACGAGTTGCATATCGGATATTTAAAATTGGAGAAGTTAGGATAATTTAATTAAGTTAGATAAACTAAAAAAAACAATTAGAGCAAAAAATGTAAGTATTAAGCAATTTCACTATAATTTAAATATCGATAAATAATAAAAAAATGACTCAACTGACTACATATTGCGTCGATACTGACCGCCAACTTGAAATAAAGCACTTGTAATTTGACCTAAAGAACAAATTTTAGTTGCTTCCATCAAGTGATCAAACAAGTTTTCGTTTTTGATGGCTGCTTCTTGCAAATTATTCAGGTATTGATTCACTTTATCGTTATGTGTTTGGTGTAAATTATTCAACATATCAATTTGATATTGCTTTTCAACCTCAGTTGCACGAATTACCTCCGCTGGAATAATTGTTGGAGATCCTTTAGAGCTCAAGAAAGTATTTACACCAATAATTGGGAATTCGCCAGTATGTTTTAAAGTTTCATAATACAAACTTTCTTCTTGAATTTTTGAACGTTGGTACATGGTTTCCATAGCCCCAAGCACTCCACCACGCTCAGTAATTCTATCAAATTCTTCTAAAACTGCAGCTTCAACCAAATCGGTTAATTCTTCAATTATAAAGGCACCTTGAATTGGATTTTCATTTTTGGCCAAGCCCAATTCTTTATTAATAATCAGCTGAATTGCCATAGCACGACGCACCGATTCTTCTGTTGGAGTTGTTATTGCTTCGTCATAAGCATTCGTATGCAACGAGTTACAGTTGTCGTAAATGGCATATAAAGCTTGTAATGTTGTGCGGATATCGTTGAAATCAATTTCTTGAGCATGTAATGAACGACCAGATGTTTGAATGTGGTATTTCAACATTTGCGCTCTTTCATTAGCTCCGTATTTGTATTTCATGGCTTTCGCCCAAATTTTTCTCGCTACACGACCAATAACTGAATATTCAGGATCAATTCCATTGGAGAAAAAGAAAGATAAATTTGGGCCAAAATCGTTGATATCCATTCCACGGCTCAAATAATATTCTACGTAAGTGAACCCATTTGAAAGTGTAAATGCTAGTTGGGAAATTGGGTTTGCACCCGCTTCCGCAATATGATATCCAGAAATAGAAACAGAATAAAAATTTCTGACTTTATTTTTAATAAAATACTCTTGAACGTCACCCATTAATCGGAGGGCGAATTCTGTTGAAAATATACAAGTATTTTGAGCTTGATCTTCTTTTAAAATATCTGCCTGAACCGTTCCACGAACTTGTGAAAGCGTTTTTGCTTTAATCTCATTATACACTGTTTCTGGCAAAACTAAATCACCAGTAACACCTAAAAGCATCAATCCCAAACCATTATTTCCTTCAGGTAAATCCCCTTGATATTGAGGTCTTTTGGTGCCTTTTTGCTTATATATAGCTGCTATTTTGCTCTCTACTTCATTTTCTAATCCGTTTTTCTTTATGTAAATCTCACATTGTTGATCGATAGCAGCATTCATGAAAAACCCTAACAACATTGGCGCAGGTCCATTAATGGTCATGCTCACCGATGTTAATTCGTGAACTAAATCGAAACCCGAATACAATTTTTTAGCGTCGTCTAAACAACAAATAGAAACTCCTGCGTTTCCAATTTTACCATAAATATCAGGTCGAATATGGGGATCGTTTCCATATAAAGTCACACTATCAAAGGCGGTTGAAAGTCGTTTTGCAGGTAATCCTGCACTTACATAGTGAAACCTTTTATTGGTTCGTTCTGGTCCACCTTCACCAGCAAACATTCTCGATGGGTCCTCACCTTCTCTTTTAAAAGGATACAATCCGGCGGTAAATGGAAATTCTCCAGGTACATTTTCTTGTAAGTTCCATCTTAATAAATCACCCCAAGCTTCATATTTAGGTAAGGCAATTTTAGGAATTTGAGTGTGTGACAAACTCTCAGTATGTGTCGCTATATTAATTTCTTTATCACGAACTTTAAAAGTATAAATTGGGTTTTTATATTTTGCAATCTTATGATTCCAATTTAAAATAATCTCCCAATTGTAGGGATCTAGATCCATTTTGATTTTTTCAAATTGATTTAACAATAGAGAAATCAATACTTTATCGTCAGGATTTAGATTATTAGAATTAGAAATTTCTATACCAGATTTAGTGAATATTGGTTCAACTTGCGAAATACTTTCTATTGTTTTATAAATACCAAATAATTTTTGAGCTACTTTTTGTTGTTCATTAGCTGTAATATCATATTTACGATTGTTTTCAGCAATTTCAGATAAATAACGAGTTCTGTGAGGAGGAATTACGAATATTTTTTCACTCATTTCTCGAGTGATTTTGAATGTAGATTTTAAATCACTGCTTGTTTTCTCTACAATTTTATCCATAATAGATTTGTAGAGCGTATTCATTCCTGGATCGTTAAATTGAGAAGCGATAGTTCCAAATACGGGCATATCATCTGGGTTTACGTCCCAAAGATTATGATTTCGTTGGTATTGCTTTTTAACATCACGGAGCGCGTCTAGGGCACCGCGTTTGTCAAATTTATTTAAAGCTACTAAATCGGCAAAATCAAGCATATCGATTTTTTCCAATTGAGTGGCTGCACCAAATTCTGGTGTCATAACGTAAAGTGAAACATCAGAATGATCCATGATTTCAGTATCCGATTGACCGATTCCTGAAGTTTCAAGGATAATGATATCGTAATAGGCTGCTTTTAATACTTGAATAGCATCAGCAACGTATTTAGAAAGTGCTAAATTTGATTGTCGTGTTGCTAATGAACGCATATATACACGAGGATTATTGATTGCATTCATTCTAATTCTATCGCCTAATAAAGCACCTCCGGTTTTTCTTTTAGAGGGATCAACAGAAATTATTCCAATGGTTTTTTTGGGAAAATCTATTAAAAAACGACGAACTAATTCGTCTACTAATGATGATTTCCCTGAACCTCCTGTTCCTGTGATTCCAAGAACGGGTGTTTTTGAATTTTTATTTATTAATTGAATTTGCTCTAAAAATGGTTTTGCTATTTCAGGGAAATTTTCCGCTGAAGAAATTAATCTTGCAATCGCTTTTGGATTTTTATCTATCAAATGATTGGATTCATCATTAATAGTATCCCCAATAGCAAAATCAGATTTTTGAACTAAATCATTTATCATTCCTTGTAATCCTAGTGCACGTCCATCATCTGGAGAATAAATTCTTGTGATTCCGTAGGCCTGTAATTCTTCAATTTCAGATGGCAGAATTACTCCTCCTCCTCCACCAAAAATCTTGATGTGATCTGCCCCTTTTTGCTTAAGCAAATCAAACATGTACTTGAAATATTCGTTGTGTCCGCCTTGGTAGGAAGTTATAGCGATTGCGTTAGCATCTTCTTGAATTGCAGTATTTACAACTTCTTCTACACTTCTATCGTGACCTAAATGAATTACTTCAACACCAGTCGATTGAATAATTCTTCGCATGATGTTTATTGCGGCATCGTGTCCATCAAAAAGGGATGCGGCAGTTACAATTCGAACTTTGTGAACGGGGATATACGGTTTTTGATCTACCATTTATGAATGTGATAATTTAGAGCTTGCAATTTACGAGTTTTTTAAAAATTATTTATAAATAATAGAAAAAAACATATTTAATGATAATTTACAATTTTAATAAATGAACTAAAATTAATTAAAACAAGCTCTAGCCCTGATAGTAGCGATATCCCAAGCCCTTGCTTGGATTCAGCGAATAGCAGGATTAAGCTCCAAATAAAATTGGTATAAAGTTTGCATTGAATTAGTTAAAATAAATTACATGAAAAAAGTTCTAATTTCCTTATTATTTGTGCCAATTATCAGTTTTGCACAGTTTGTTGATTTAAAAAAAATGGCAGAAAGTAAAATTTCAAAAGTAACTACGGGCACAAAAATTAACTCTTTGTCTGATATAAGTGCGGGCTTAAAAGAGGCATTGAACAATGGGATTACAAAACAAGTTTCTAAATTAACCGCCCAAGATGGATTTTACAAAAATGATTTAGTGAAGATATTATTGCCAGAAGAATTGCAAAAAGTGGATCGAACTTTGCGCAGTTTGGGGATGTCAAATTTGGCCGATCAAGGATTAATTGTTTTAAATAGAGCAGCCGAAGATGCGGTTAAGGAGGCTACACCTTTGTTCGTTGATGCGGTGAAAAAGATAAATTTTAATGATGCAAAAAGTATTTTAATGGGCAATGAAAAAGCGGCTACAACTTATTTAGAAACTGCGACTTCTACCTCATTATATGATAAATTCAGTCCTGTTATTGCAACTTCACTAAACAAAGTAAATGCCGATAAAATTTGGAGTGAATTAATTACAAAATACAATTCTATTCCATTAGTAAAAAAAGTAAATCCAGATTTGAGGGATTATGTTACCAAACAAACGATGAAGGGAGTTTTTACGATGATTGCAATTGAAGAAAAAGAGATTCGAGTAAATTTGAAATCTAGAACTTCAAAATTATTGCAAAGTGTTTTTGCTATTCAAGATAAAAAATAGTTAACATAATTATAACCAAATATTAACATTTAAAATACTGATGATAGCTACATTTGCAATGTAATTTAAAATTAATAATTGAGAGTTATTTAGGTAACTAAACCACTTCTTTCGGGAAGTGGTTTTTTTTTATAATTTATTTAAAAATGAAATTACAGTAGAATTAAAGGTAATTGGTTGTTCAATATTTACAACATGTCCACATTGTTGAACTACAAATAGTTGCGAGGATCTGAAATGTTTTTCAACCACTTTTCTCACTGATGGAAGAAACATATAATCTTCCTCGCCCATAATATATAGTGTAGGAATATTTAGCTCCTCTTGTCGAAACCACTTTAAAATAGGATTGATTTCTGCAGTTAATTTAAACCATTTTATAAACTCTTTTTGGTATAATTTTTTAGCTTCATTGATGAATAACAATCGGGATTGCTTATGATTTTTATTGGGCATAATTACAAAAGCGAAGAATTTATATAATACTAAATAGGGTAAAATATATTTAAAGATATTTCCTAATCTCATTAAAATTTGAGATCTAAAATTCATTTTTAGAATTGCGCCCCCAAGAATCATACTTTGAACTCGGTTAGGATGCATTTCTGCCAATTGGCGAATGAGAATTGTGCCCAACGAAATTCCAACAAAATGAGATTTTTGAATTTTAAGGTGATCTAAAACCTCCAAAATATCATTGGCAAGAGCGGAAAAAGTATATTTTTGTTTGAAAGCAATTTTAATTTGTTGGTTAGAATTCCCATGACCTCTTAAATCTAACAACAAGACGTTATAATGCTTCTGGAAATCTCGAATTTGCTTGAACCAAATAGATGAACTTCCACCAGCTCCATGAACAAAAGTTACCCATTGGGCATCTTTGTCTTTTTCATAAACGGTGAAATGTATCATTTGTTTTTTTTGTAAATATATATTAATTCTATGAAACAATTTAATAATAGTGTGATATATACAATTAGATTCTATTCAAATAAATAGAAATGTATAGTTTAAATATAGGTTGGATTTAATCAGTAAGTTAATAATTTTATTAGATTTGTTTCAAATATTTAATAGTACTTTTCAAAGCATATGCGCAATTTTATTTTTGTTTTTGTTTTATTTTTTTCTATAAATTCTTTTTCTCAAGCTCGAATATCTCAAGATAATTTTGAGGGAAATTCAACCATAACATCATGGTTTGGGGACAATTGTGGCATGGATAACGCTTTTGTAAATCCTTTTCAAAATGGGATCAATACCTCAGCTCGAGTTTTAAAATATACGGATGCGGGCGGACAATATGCGAATGTCCGATTTGATGCTGGTTTTAATTATAATTTAAATACAAGTAGCGTTTTTACTTTAAAAATATATGTTCCTTCAAGTGGAATCACCGGAAATCAAAATAATCAAGTCTCGTTAAAGTTACAAAATGCTTCAATAGCTTCACCTTGGGCAACCCAATGTGAAATAATTAAACCTGTGGTTTTAAATCAATGGCAAACTATTACCTTCAATTTTGCCACAGACAATTATATTAATTTAGATCCTAATTCACAAAATCCTTTAGATAGAAGAGATTTTAATCGAGTACTAATTCAAGTTAATGGGGAAAATAATACTTCTCAAGTTACTGCTTATATAGATGATTTTTACTATTCAGGAGCGGCTTCTATTTTCAATACATTAGTTTGGAGTGATGAATTTGAAATTAACGGAGGGATAAATACTACAAAATGGTTTCCTCAAACCCAACTTCCAAATGGAAATAGTTGGTACAACGGTGAACTTCAACATTATACTAACCGTCAAGTAAATTCGAGTGTAAATAATGGAATTCTGAGTATTGTTGCAAAAAGAGAAACGTTTACCGATCAGGGAAGAACTAAACAATTTACTTCTGCTCGATTAAATTCAAAATTTGCCTTTAAATACGGTCGAGTAGAAGTTCGTGCTAAACTTCCAATAGGTGCTGGAACTTGGCCTGCCATTTGGATGCTTGGAAAAAACATTATTGAGCCTGGCGGTTATTGGACCAGTTCATTTGGAACTACAAGTTGGCCTGCCTGCGGAGAAATTGACATTATGGAGCATTGGGGAACCAACCAAAACTTTGTACAAAGTGCAATTCACACTACTTCAAGTTCTGGAAGTACAATAAATCTTGGAGGTCAAACTATTCCAACTGCTTCTTCCCAATTTCACATTTATGCTTTGGAATGGACAGCTTCAAAAATGATATTTAGTGTTGATGATATTGTACATTATATTTATAATCCTAGTATAAAAAATGCCAGTACATGGCCTTTTGATGCTGAACAGTATCTTCTGTTAAACGTTGCTATTCAATCAAGTATAACAACCAGTTTTGTTCAATCGGCAATGGAAGTTGATTATGTAAGGGTTTACCAACAAACAGCTTTAGAATCACCAAATGTTTTAAAAGAAAATAATTTGGTTCTTTTTCCAAATCCTGCATTTGATGAAATAACACTTAAATCAAATGAAAACCTTATAGGTGCAACTATTACAATAAGTTCGTTATTAGGACAAGATTTGGCAGAATTTAAATTAAATTCTCAAGAAAAAACGTTGAACATATCCAATTATCAAAGTGGCATTTATATTCTTAAAGTAAATTCAGAACAAGGAATTCAAAGCTACAAGTTTATAAAGAAATAGACTTATTTATAATAGCTGCCATTTCCAATTGCATTTTTTGAGCTTCACCCCTAGCCTTTTCAGCAAAATCGACTCTGTTTGAAGCATAAATTATTGCTCTCGAAGAATTTATGAGTAAGCCTACATTGGAATTCAATCCGTATTTGCAAACTTCAGAAAGGCTTCCGCGTTGAGCGCCAACGCCAGGAACTAGCAAGAAACTGTCAGGAACAATTTTTCTAATTTCTTTGAAATATTCTGCTTTTGTAGCACCAACAACATAGATTAGGTTTTCAGAATTTATCCAATTTTTGGATGTTTCCAATACCTGTTTGTACAATTCTATTCCTTCTACATTCAAGGTTTGAAAATCATAAGCACCTTCGTTTGAAGTTAGAGCCAACATAATCGTGTGTTTATTTTCAAATGCTAAGAAAGGTTCCACAGAATCTTTTCCCATGTATGGAGCAACGGTTACGCTATCAAAATTCAAATCTTCAAAGAAAGCTTTTGCATACATTGAAGACGTATTTCCAATGTCACCGCGTTTAGCATCGGCAATTGTGAAAAGTGTTGGATACTTTTCATTTATATAATTAATTGTTTTTTGTAGAGAAACCCAGCCTTTGATTCCATAAGCTTCATAAAAAGCAGTATTTGGCTTGAAGGAAACCGCTAAATCATGAGTAGCATCAATTATCGCTTTATTGAATTCGAAAATAGGATCTTCAAATTCTAACAAATGGGGAGGAATTTTATTCAAATCAACATCTAATCCAACACAAAGAAAGGATTTTTTAATTTTAATTTGGTCAATTAGTTGTTGTGTAGTCATTGTTGTGTGTTTAACCGCAAAGTTCGTAAAGTTTTTTTTTGCAAAGTTCGAAAGTTATAAAAAAAATGCCAAACTAGATTCAGTGTGGCATATATTAGACTTTTCTCTTTCAGTTTATTCTCAATTCGTTTCCTTAAAATACTTCACTTGCTTCCTTCAATTTTTCCATGTTGTTAACCAATTGTAGCTCGTCAACAATTTTTTGTATATCACCATTCATAATATTTCCCAAATCATATAAAGTCAATCCAATACGATGATCAGTTACACGACCTTGAGAATAATTATAAGTTCTAATTTTAGCCGAACGATCTCCCGAACTTACTTGAGATGAACGTTTTGTAGCGTCTTCAGCTTGTTTTTTAGCTAATTCTTGTTCGTATAACCTAGAACGTAAAACGTCCATCGCTTTGTCTTTATTCTTATGTTGGGATTTTTGATCCTGACATTGTGCAACTAATCCGGTTGGAATGTGTGTTAATCGAACAGCTGATTTTGTAGTATTTACCGATTGTCCTCCTGGTCCAGACGAACAAAAGAAATCAATTCGAACATCATTCATATCAATTTGAACATCAAATTCTTCTGCTTCTGGAAGTACCATAACCGTAGCTGCAGAAGTATGCACACGGCCTTGGGTTTCTGTTTGTGGCACACGTTGAACACGATGCACTCCAGCTTCAAATTTTAAAGTCCCATAAACATCCTCTCCAGTAACTTCAAAAATAACCTCTTTAAATCCGCCTGAAGTTCCTTCATTTACATCAACGACAGAAGTTCTCCAACCTCTATTTTCACAATATTTTGTATACATTCTAAACAAATCGCCGGCAAATATACTCGCTTCATCACCACCTGTTCCGGCTCTAATCTCGACCATCACATTTTTAGCATCCTCAGGATCTTTTGGAATCAATAGAAATTTAATTTCTTCTTCCAAAATTGGCAATCTCTCTTTCGCTTCTTCCAATTGCATTTTCGCCATTTCAATCATATCTGGGTCACTTCCTTCAGCAATAATCTCGTTAGCTTCATCAATATTTCCTAAAACTACTATGTATTCGTTTCGTTTATCTGCAAGTGCTTTTAAACTTTTATATTCTTGATTCAATTGTACATAACGTTTTTGATCGCTAATGACATCTGGTTGAATAATCAAATCTGATATCTCATCGAAACGTTGCTTTACTATTTGAAGTCTATCTAACATTTTATTTTTTCTAATTAAGTGCGCAAATTTACAAAAAAATAGTTGATAATAAATAGTTTTCAATATTTGAAATGACAACTTTTTACTATATTCAAAATAGTTTAATAGAGAAAATAAAAAAAATATTTAATAAGACCAAAAATGAAAAATTAATTAATTGAAAATATTAGGTTAGATAAATTCAGTAAAAATTTAGATTTAGGTTTATTTATAAAAAAAACTGTTCAATTTGAACAGTTTTAAATATCTATGAAATTCATTTAATTACATTTTTTTCATTTGCTCCTTCATCATTAAAATTTGATCTTTGAGCATATTTTGTTTATCTAATTTCTTAGCCTCGTTTAATAGGTTCGTTGCTTCCAATTTTCTTCTTCTCGACATAGCAACACCAGCTAAATTTAATTTAGCAACGGCTAAATCTATATCCATAGACAAACCTAATTCTACAGCTTTCTTGAAATACTTTTCTGCTTGAATTAAATTAGTTTGAGAATGCATTATACCATGGAGGTAATTATAATAGCCTTGTTGCTTTCTTATTAATGCGTTTTCAGGATTTTTAATACGAGCAAGCCATCTTTGAGCCCCGTGAAAATCTTGCTTTCTTAATTTTAAAAAAGCCAATAGGATATACTCATTTTTATAATATAAAAAGATAGGGATCAATGATAAAAAAATATAGAAAATACCATTTCCAATTTCTCCATCAATAAAACTCCAAATACTTAAACCTATAATTAGAGATGCTAAAATTATTTTAATGTTTTTATGAAACATAAGTAAGTGATTAATTATTTTGGCAAATATAGTAAAAGGAAATTAAAATATTTTTACAAACTACTTGCAAAGAATAAAACTCTTTGTATATTTGCACTCGGTTTAGGAATATTTATATTCTAATTAACCTATCAATTTTTTTAATTCAAGTTTTAAAGATAATCAACAATGAGCAAAAGAACGTTTCAACCATCGAAAAGAAAGAGAAGAAATAAGCACGGATTTATGGACAGAATGGCTACTGCTAATGGAAGAAAAGTGCTTGCTCGAAGAAGAGCTAAAGGAAGACACCAATTGACTGTTTCATCCGAACCAAGACACAAAAAATAATGTTTATTCAAACATATATAAAGGCGTTACTATTATTAGTATCGCCTTTTTTTTTATATCTTTACTTTATAAAAATTAACAACACTATACCGTTCTAAAATGCCAAAAGACCATTCAATAAAATCGTTACTAATAATAGGTTCAGGACCTATTGTTATTGGGCAAGCCTGCGAGTTTGATTATGCAGGATCTCAATCTGCTCGTTCCATTCGTGAAGAAGGAATAGAAGTAATTTTGATCAATTCAAATCCGGCAACAATTATGACTGACCCTTCTATGGCCGATCATATATATTTAAAACCCTTAACCACAAAATCTATTATTGAAATTCTTAAAGAACACCCTCAAATTGATGCTGTTTTACCTACAATGGGTGGACAAACCGCTTTAAATTTATGTTTAGAAGCTGATGAAAAAGGCATTTGGAAAGATTTTGGGGTACGATTAATAGGTGTTGATATTAACGCAATAAATATAACTGAAGATCGCGAACAATTTAAACAATTATTAGCAAAAATTGGAGTTCCTACTGCTCCTGCAAAAACGGCAACTT
This sequence comes from Flavobacteriaceae bacterium, assembly GCA_009926065.1. Classification (GTDB taxonomy): domain Bacteria; phylum Bacteroidota; class Bacteroidia; order Flavobacteriales; family Flavobacteriaceae; genus Flavobacterium. Next base: position 10,215 of record RFPP01000016.1, on the reverse strand, counting down.
CTTTTTTAAAAGGAAAAGAAATCGCGCAGGAATTTGGATTTCCATTGGTAATAAGACCTTCATTTACACTGGGTGGAACAGGAGCTGCATTTGTTCACCATAAAGAAGACTTTGATGAATTATTAACTCGTGGTTTAGAAGCCTCACCTATTCATGAAGTTTTAATTGACAAGGCGTTGATAGGTTGGAAAGAATACGAATTAGAGCTTTTACGTGATAAAAATGATAATGTTGTAATTATCTGTTCTATCGAAAATATGGATCCAATGGGTATTCATACTGGTGATAGTATTACGGTTGCACCTGCGATGACTTTATCTGATACTACTTTTCAAAAAATGCGAGACATGGCCATTTTGATGATGAGAAGCATCGGAAATTTTGCTGGAGGTTGCAATGTTCAATTCGCTGTTTCTCCCGACGAAAAAGAGGATATTGTAGCTATTGAAATTAACCCTCGTGTTTCCCGATCTTCGGCATTGGCATCCAAAGCAACCGGCTATCCAATTGCTAAAATAGCCTCAAAATTAGCATTAGGGTATCACTTAGATGAATTACAAAATCAAATTACAAAATCTACATCTGCATTATTTGAACCAACATTAGATTATGTAATTGTGAAAATTCCAAGATGGAATTTCGATAAATTCGAAGGTGCTGATAGAACTCTAGGATTACAGATGAAATCAGTTGGAGAAGTAATGGGAATTGGACGTTCCTTTCAAGAAGCGTTGCACAAAGCTACTCAATCTTTAGAAATAAAAAGAAATGGTCTTGGTGCCGATGGAAAAGGTTATAAAAATTACGAACAAATTATTGAAAAACTAACTTATGCGAGTTGGGACCGTGTTTTTGTAATTTATGATGCAATAGCAATGGGAATTCCGTTGAGTAGAATTCATGAAATTACAAAAATTGACATGTGGTTTTTAAAACAATATGAAGAATTATTCATTTTACAAAAAGAAATATCCAATTTCAAGGTAAATACATTACCAAAAGAATTACTACTAGAAGCAAAACAAAAAGGGTTCGCAGACCGCCAAATTGCTCACATGATGGGCTGTTTAGAGAGTCAGGTTTATAAGTTAAGAGAAGAAAAAAATGTGAATAGGGTTTACAAGCTTGTAGATACTTGTGCTGCAGAATTTAAAGCAAAAACACCTTACTATTACTCTACTTTTGAAGCAGAAATTGAAACAGCCAATGGAACAAAATATGTTGATAACGAAAGTATTGTAACCGATAAGAAAAAAATAGTTGTTTTAGGATCAGGGCCAAATAGAATAGGACAAGGTATTGAATTTGATTACTCTTGTGTTCATGGAGTATTAGCTGCTGCAGAATGTGGATATGAGACAATAATGATCAATTGTAATCCTGAAACTGTTTCTACCGATTTTGATACTGCTCATAAATTGTATTTTGAACCCGTATTTTGGGAACATATTTATGATATTATCCAACACGAAAAACCAGAGGGAGTAATTGTGCAATTAGGGGGTCAAACCGCTTTAAAATTAGCGGAAAAATTAGCAAAACACGGAATTAAAATTATTGGAACAAGTTTTGACGCATTAGATTTAGCCGAAGATAGAGGACGTTTTTCTGAACTTTTATCTCAATTACAAATTCCTTTTCCAAAATTCGGAATTGCAGAAACTGCAGACGAAGCTTCTCAATTGGCTGATGTTTTAGACTTTCCACTTTTGGTTAGGCCTTCCTATGTATTGGGTGGTCAGGGAATGAAAATTGTAATCAACAAACAAGAATTAGAAGAACATGTAATTGATTTATTAAAATCTATACCTGGAAATAAACTTCTTTTAGATCATTATTTGGATGGAGCAATTGAAGCTGAAGCTGATGCAATTTGTGATGGGGAAAATGTTTATATTATAGGAATTATGGAACATATTGAACCTTGCGGTGTGCATTCTGGTGATAGTAATGCCACTTTACCTCCATTTAATCTAGGTGAATTTGTAATGCAACAAATTAAAGATCATACTAAAAAGATAGCTCTGGCTCTTCGAACAGTTGGTTTAATTAACATACAATTTGCAATAAAAGATGATACCGTTTATATTATTGAGGCCAATCCTAGAGCTTCAAGAACAGTTCCATTTATTGCAAAAGCTTATGGCGAACCTTATGTGAATTATGCAACAAAAGTAATGTTAGGACATAAAAAAGTAACCGATTTTAAATTTAAACCGCAGTTAAATGGGTATGCAATTAAGCAACCTGTATTCTCATTCAGTAAATTTCATGGTGTAAATAAGGCACTGGGGCCAGAAATGAAATCAACAGGTGAGAGTATATTATTCATAGATGATTTAAAAGACGACCAATTCTATGAATTGTATTCCAGAAGAAAAATGTATTTAAGTAAATAATAAAAGCCCCAGATTTGGGGCTTTTTATTTAATCAATATCTTTAATGTAGTCATCATATTCGAGGTAAAATAGTTCCAAAGCAATCATTTTTTCGAAAAAGAAATCAAAAATTTCATTCCAATATTTTGGATTGCTTACGCTAACATTCAATTTTTCAACCCAAATTCTACTAATTACTTTACCATTTGCCAAACTAAAATTTTTTTCGAAAACTAGGCCAGAAATAAACTTCTCTTCCAAAATACTTTTTAGCGATTCTAGTTTTTCAAAATATTGAATTCTCTTGATATCATTACGACTCTCAATATCAATAAGCACCTGTGCTTTAGTATTATCAACAAAAAATTTAAAAGAAAAATCTTTAATCTTAGTATTGTATAACAACCATTTCCTAGGATATTTATTTGCAAATGAAACCCAAAACTCTCTTTTTAATCGCTGATTTTCTTCTTTACTATACAATTAGTTCTAGTGATTTATTTGTGTGTTGATTTTCAATTAGTTGCGAAATTCATTTTATTAATCTACATTTATAAATAATTAGTTACAAAAATAGATTTTCAAAATGGATTTTTCTGATTTTTTAAAACATGTTCCAAAAATAAAACAAGAAAAACTTCTTGCAGAACAGGCTCATTTAAAAATGGTTCCTGCTGAACGTATTTTAGAAGTCGAAAGAAAAAAAAATTTCTCAAATAAACCGAGAAAAGCAGCTGTATTAATGTTGATTTATCCAAAAACGAATAAATCACATCTAGCTTTAATTGTTAGAAATACCTATCCAGGTGTGCATTCGGCACAAATTGGTTTTCCAGGTGGAAAAGTAGAATTAGAAGACGATTCTTTAACTCAAACTGCCTTAAGAGAAACTCATGAAGAAATTGGAATTCATCCTGAAAAAATTGAAGTAATAAAGTCATTTACGGAGGTTTACATTCCGCCGAGTAATTTTATTGTTGCTCCATTTTTAGGAATTAGCTATTCTGAATTAGAATTTGTAGAACAAGAAGAAGAAGTTGCAGGAATAATTGAATTTCCATTGCTAGATTTTTTGAATGAAAAAACAATAGTCAATAAATTTATGAATACCTCCTACGGAAAAAATATTGAGGTTCCAACTTTCAAAATTAACGATCATTATGTGTGGGGAGCTACCGCAATGATGATGAGCGAATTGAAAGAAGTCTTATTAAGTTCATTTAAAAATTAATTTGTAAATTAGCCCACCGTAATTAATTAAAAAATATGGTTTTAATTAAAAGAAACCCTTTTGGACATATACTTTTTATTAAAAAATGGTTAATACGAATTTTCGGAGGTATCACCCACAAAAGATATCGTGGATTTAACCACTTACAAATTGAGGGATCAGAAATCATTAAAACATTACCCGATAATAATGTATTATTTATTTCCAATCACCAAACCTATTTTGCAGATGTAGTAGCAATGTTTCATGTATTTAACGCGAGTTTATCTGGTAGAGAAAATTCAATTAAAAATGTTTCCTATTTATGGAATCCGAAATTGAATATCTATTATGTAGCTGCAAAAGAAACCATGCATGCAGGTTTGTTACCAAAAATTTTAGCATATGCTGGTGCGATTACTGTTGAAAGAACCTGGCGTTCGAAAGGAAAAGACGTTACAGAAAAACGAGATATTAATCCAAATGACACCGAAAACATTAGAATAGCATTGGATGACGGATGGGTAATTACATTTCCTCAGGGAACCACAAAATCGTTTAAACCAGTAAGAAAAGGCACTGCTCACATAATAAAACAACACCGACCAATTGTAGTTCCAATTGTAATAGATGGTTTTAGACGCTCCTTTGATAAAAAAGGATTGTTATTAAAAAAGAAAGGGATCCAACAATCATTTGTAATAAAAAAACCATTGGAAATTGATTATGACAATGACACGATTGAGCAAATTGTTGAAAAGGTAGAATTTGCAATAGAGCAACATCCTTCGTTTTTAAAAGTAGTTCCAGCTGAAGAAATTGAGAATTAATATATTGGCTTAAAGCCTATAAGTTCTTGTTTTTATAATAGTTTACCAATAAATCTGTATATCTACTATAACCATCAATTCCGTCTTTTTGCTGGTTCATTTTAAGAAAGTTATCGTAAAATAGATGAAATCCTGTTTCAATAAACGATTCATAATTGTCCCAAAAATCTTCACTTTCTTTATAGTTTTTTATAATTCCTGGATGAACAATTTTAATAAATTTTTTAAATTGAACTTCGTCTAAAAATCTCCAATTACTCAAACAATAATTTAAAGCGTGGCTATAACCTGAATATTGAAAATACTTATTTTCATTATTAATGGAAGCTAAAAAACCAATAAAATTTGCTTCACTTTCGGAAGCATAACCCAATTGGTGAGCCATTTCATGGGTTAAAGTTGTTGGAAAATTATACATTGGTATTTTATAATTAACCTGAGCTTCATTTGTAAAAGGATTCAAATAGCCACTAAAACCCATATAACTTAAGGGTAAACTAAAAATTGATTTTTTTATGCTTGGATAATTGTAATTGAATGACGGAATTTGTTTTGAAAGAGAATGGTAGCCCTTTAAATTCATTTCGAAAACTTTCTCCTGAGAATAGGGAAAAATAACTTTTAAAGAATCATTTCTAGTAATTTGAGAATGAATAGAATTTGTTTTTTCAATTAATTTTTGGGTAAACAAAAGTAAATCTTCCTTTGAATATTCTTTTTCAATTTTCATTTTCTCAAATAGAGGAACTCGATAATAATTCAAACCCCAAAGAATATTAAAAAAGAAATAAAATACAGAAAAGTAGCTTAATACTATAAGCATTCTGTCTTTCCATGATAATTTGATTTTTTTTTGATTTTTAAAATAACTTATTAGTAATAATACAATCGCTATTAAATAACATAAATCTCCAACAGAAAAAGGCAGAAACCCAAAAATTATTCTAAAAATACTTGAAATATAGGTGTAGAATCCGTCGCTGTAATAACTTTCAATTAATTCAGGAAAAAACGAAATAAGTTGCACAAACACAACTTGAATAAGTAACCCTAAAGGAAGATAATATTTTTTCTGCATTACTTGAAAATAGAATGTTAAAGTAACAAATTTTGTTGAATTATTAATTTTAATATTATTGTTTTTTATTATAAAACTATGTTTCGTCTTTGTAACTTTGGAAAATAAAACCAAGAAACAAAAATATAGCGATGAGTCAAGAAATTAGAAATTTACAACCGAAAGCACTATGGAATAAATTTGCCGATTTAAATGCAGTTCCTCGGCCTTCAAAAAAAGAAGAACGCGTAATTGAATTTATAAAAAAATTCGGAAATAATTTAGGATTAGAAACTTTTGAAGATGAAATTAGAAATGTAATCATCAGAAAACCAGCCACTCCAGGAATGGAAAATAGAAAAGCAGTGGTTCTTCAAGGGCATTTGGATATGGTTCACCAAAAAAATTCTGATACAGTTTTTGACTTTGACACCCAAGGAATTGAAATGTATGTTGATGGTGATTGGGTACGAGCTCGAGGAACAACATTAGGAGCAGATAATGGATTAGGCGTGGCGATGATTATGGCTGTTTTAGAAAGTACCACAATAAAACATCCGGCAATTGAGGCTTTATTTACAATTGATGAAGAAACAGGAATGACTGGCGCATTGAACTTAAAAGGGGGTATTTTAAATGGTGAAATCCTGTTGAACATGGACACTGAAGAAGACGATGAAATTGATATAGGTTGTGCCGGAGGAATTGATGTAACGGCAACCAGAAAATATAATGAAGAGGAAACCCCTGAAGGATCTGTAGGATATACTATTACGGTGAAAGGTCTTAATGGCGGTCACTCTGGAATGGATATTCACAAAGGTTTAGGTAATGCAAATAAAATCATGAACCGTTTATTATTTGATGGTTTTGAGAATTTTGGACTCCAAATTGCTGAAATAGATGGTGGTAGTTTGAGAAACGCTATTCCCAGAGAAAGCGTTGCAAAAATTATTGTAGCTCAAATGTATGATGAGGCTTACGTTTTTGATATGCAAGAAATTATCGAAGATATTAAAAATGAATATAGAACTACAGAACCAAACTTAGTTATTGAAATTACGAAATCGGAATTACCCAATAAGGTAATGGATTTAGGAGTTCAAGAAGGCATTATTCGTTCGATTTATGCAGCTCATAATGGAGTTTATAGAATGAGCGCCGATATGGAAAATTTAGTTGAAACTTCAAATAATATAGCTCGAGTAATCATTAAAAACGGTGAAATTACAATTGGATGTTTAACCCGTTCTTCTGTTGAAACTTCTAAGTTTGATTTAGCAAATTCCTTACGATCAGTATTTGAATTGTGTGGTTGCGAAGTAACTTTTTCAGGTTCCTATCCTGGTTGGACTCCAAATGTAAATTCGGAAATTTTAGAAGTTTTAGTATCTATATATGAAAAACAAAACAAAGAAAAACCAAAGGTAGTAGCTTGTCACGCAGGTTTAGAATGTGGGATATTAGGAACTAATTATCCAGATATGGACATGATTTCATTTGGACCTACAATACATGGAGCTCACTCACCTGATGAAAGAGCAAGTATAAAATCGGCGCAGAAATTCTGGAAATTTGTAATAGAAATATTAGAAAATATTCCATTAAAAAATTAAGTGATAAACAAACGCCCTAATTAAAGGGCGTTTGTTTTTATAATGAAATTACTATGAATTCACTTCTTCTGTTGGCTTGGTGCTGCTCTTCTGTACACTCAACGCCATCTGAGCAATTGTTTACTAATTTGGTTTCACCATAACCTTTTGCTGTTAATCTATCTGCACTAATACCTTGCTTAATTAACCATTTTCTAGTTGATTTAGCTCTATTATCAGATAAAATAACATTATAAGCCTGAGTTTGACGACTATCGGTATGTGAATTAATTGCTATTTTCATTGTAGGATATTCCAATAATACCTCTAAAATTTTAGCTAATTCAATAGCGGCATCTTTACGAATATTGTATTTATCAAGATCAAAATAAATTTCTTTAATATGGAAAACTTTAGATAAATCAATTCCTGGTACAATTGGAATTTGTGTTTTTTCTATCGTTAACTTTGTTATAGTTTCGCCAGTATAATTAGGTATTTGAATGTCTTTTTCATCAGTAGAGTAGTCCGTTTTTGATGCTCTAATAAAGAAAGAAGCATTACAATCTACATATCCAAAATTGAATTCCCCTTTATCATTAGAAATTTGGGTACTAATCACTTGATTGTCTTTTGAAAACAAGGTAACTTCTGAACCTGGAAGAATTTCATTTGTTTGTTTGTCTAGAACATTCCCAGCTAATTGTTGTTCGCATGGATACACAATCGGTTTGATTTGGGTAAACCCATAAATATCATCATTTCCTTCTCCACCTTCTCTGTTTGATGTAAAAAACCCACGATTTGTAGCTTCGTCAATACAAAATGAAAAATCATCCATAGTACTATTTACGGGAGCACCTATATTCAAAACAGAATTTTTTTTACCAATTTTATTAATATCGACTTGGAAAATATCAAGTCCTCCTAAACCAGGTCTTCCGTCTGAAGCAAAGTATAAAATCCCAGATTCAGAAATGAAAGGAAATGTTTCACGCCCTTCAGTATTAATACTTTTTCCTAAATTTTCAGGTTCACCAAAATTACCATTTGGCTTAATTTCAACTCTATAAATATCAGATTTTCCAATTGTTCCTGGACGATCAGAAGCAAAATACAATGTTTTTTCATCGGGACTTAAAGCAGGATGTGCAACTTGAAAATTATCTGAATTAAATGGAAGTTCTGTAATATTATCCCATTCTTGTTTTTGATTTTTTTGGGCTCTATAAATTTTCAAAAACATTGTTCCTTCTGCATTTTGGCCTTTCTTTCCTTCGATATAATTATTTCGTGTAAAATAAACCGTATTTCCATCTTTTGTAAAAACAGGTGTTGATTCGTTATATTTAGAATCGATTGTTTTAGCAAATCTTTTAGCTTCAGAAACTAAACCATCAGTGGTTATAGTTCCCGAAAATAAGGAAGTGAATGGCAAACCTGTCCAAGAGTGGGTTCTTTTATAAATACTATTTGATTCTCTGGAAGAAGAAAATACTAATTGATTTTTATAAAACGAACCTCCAAAATCGGAATTGGGAGAATTTATTGATAATGTTCTTAGTTCAAATCGATTGGAATTTTGATTTATATTTTCTTTATAATTGTTTTCTTTTTTTATTATTTGAGCACGATTTTGCTCTGGAACTAATGAACAGTATTTTACCATGTACCTTTCTGATTCTTCTATTTGATCAATTGATTTTAAGGTTAATGCATATCTATAGTAGTATTCCGAATTTAAATCGTTAGTTAATGAAAATGCTTTTTGATACCATTTTGCAGCAATTTTATAATTGGCATTAAAATAATAAGCATCCCCAATTTTTTGGCAAATTTCTGCGTTAACATATCCTTTTTCTACAATTTTTTCATAGGTTTTAATAGCGTCGATAAAAGCAAGTTTTTGACTCTGATTATCACCATTTATAATTTTTTTATTTTGAGCAAAAGCTCCAATTGCAAAACTAAATAGTAACGAGTAATATATATATTTCATAATTATTTAGATTAAAAAAATCGTGGTGAAACTAATTTATCTTTTTTATAGACGAATTCATATCTAATAAAAACCTCATGTGAACCATAATTAAATCTTGACAATGAAGTGGTATCAAAATCATAACTGTAACCTATAAATAAAGCGTCATTTAATTGGAAACCTGCTAATCCACTTACGGCTGCATCCCATCTATAAGCAGCGCCCAAAACAAATTTATTCATAAACAATGTATTAGCTGATAAATCTAATTGAACTGGTGCACCTGAAACTATCTTGGAGACTACGGCCGGTTTAAACTTAATCCATTTAGAAACATCAAAAACATACCCTCCTATCAAATAATAATTCATTCTTTGAGAATTTATAGCTAAGTCTATATCATTATAGAAATTTGATTCCATAATATTTGGAATAGACAAACCGAGATAATATTTTTCAGAATGAAGAAAAGTTCCAACACCTAAATTGGGAGATAAACTACTACTTACACTTCTCCATTTGGGATCATTGGCTTGAAATGGTGTAACTTTAAATTGGTCAAAACTAAAAAAACTAAGAGTTCCTTTTATTCCAAAAGACAAATTTACATTTTCATTTAATCGAATGGTATAGGAAATATCACCCGATAAAGTATTTTGCTCCGTTGGTCCGATTCTATCAGATATTGCAGAAATTCCGAGACCTAAATTAGTTTCTGGAATTGGCGAATTGATTGAAAAAGTACTGGTTGTAGGTGCTCCTTCAAATCCAACCCATTGGGATCGATGCAAAGCCAAAACACTTAATACATTTCTGGAACCTGCGTAAGCAGGATTTACAGAAATAGTATTGTACATATATTGAGAATATTGTGCTTCTTGCTGAGAATAAACAGAATTTACAATCAACATTAATAAAACTAATAAAGCAAATTTAATTTTCATTCAATTACCCATTAATAAGTTAAATACAAATATCCTGTTTTTTCTAATCGAATACCACTTCTTGGCTTAGTATATTTAATTAAATAATAATATGTTCCTTCAGGAAGTTTAGAATTTAATTCAACCGTAATTCTTCCTTTTGAGCTTCCGTTGAATGATTTATCTCCATTATTGTATCCATTTATCTCGTATACTAATACTCCCCATCTATTAAAAATT
>RFPP01000015.1 GCA_009926065.1 Flavobacteriaceae bacterium | reverse complement strand
TATATAATTTTTGGATTTCTCCATCGTAGAATGCTTTAGAATATTCTGGAGTAGCTGTTGTATCAGAAACTTCAGAAATATTTTTGTGGCAATTCATGCAAATATTTAAAGAAGGAATTCCTGCGTTTTTACTAACTCTGGCTGCAGAGTGACAGTATTTACAGTCTATACCATTACTTCCAGCGTGAATTCTATGTGAATAATGTATTGGTTGAATTGGTTCGTAATTTTGATCTACACCTATTTGCATTAAGTATCCATAAACAAAATATCCACTTGCTAACAATAAGAATATAGAGGATACTAAAACTAAAAATTGGTTTTTAGCGAATGCTTTCCAAATTGGAATAGTTGGCTCAGGTTTTTTTAATTCGATTCCATTTGCTTTAGCTACTCTTGTAAGTACTTTATTTACTAAAAACAACATTACAATTAAAATCAACATTACTATCGCAAGAGCTCCAAGAATCAAGTTATTTGAAATTCCGTTAGTATTTGTAGCCGTTCCCGGAGGTGCTGCTGAACCTGTTGTAGGTACAGGAGCTTCCATTTTTGGCTCAGAAGTATAGGCAATTATATTATCAATATCGGAATTTGATAATTGTGGGAATGCCGTCATAACTGCTCCATTATATTCTTTACTAACTCTAACTGCTTCCGGATCACCAGATTTAATCATTTCTTGACTATTACGAATCCACTTGTAAAGCCATTCATTGGATAGTTTTGAAGAAATTCCTCTTAAAGCTGGTCCGGTCATTTTAGCGTCAAGCTTATGACAGGCAGCGCAATTAGAATTAAATAGTTCTTTACCTTTTACAGGATCTCCACCTGTTGATGAAGGGGCTGCAGCTTCTGTAGGTGCAGGTGCTGGAACTGCGGGTGCAGGTGTTTGTGCAATTGAAGTAAATGATATAGATAGCATTGCTGCAAAACTAAAAATCAAACTTCTTGAAATCGAATTATGGTTACCCACGTTTTTCATATTATATATACTGATTTTCGACTATAATTAAGCTAAATTTTTAATGAAAAATGACATTTTAAACTTTAGCTCTTTTTAAAAATTTGCACAAAAATACGACTTAAGAACTATTCTTAAAACCAATATTTGTACTAAAATATTAATTTATATTAATTCTAAATAAGAAAAGTATTTTGAAGTATTTAATAAATATTACATTTGCATAAAAATCACCACTTTATGAAAAAAATACCCTTAAAAATCATTTTTCTATTGATAATTATTTTTTGTTTTAATTGCGGAAAATTATTTTCACAAGAGGATAAAATTACTGTGTTACAAAATTCAAAATTTGAAAATTTATTGAATGAAAAAAGAAAAATTAATTCGTCTATAACTGTAAATGATATTTATAAAATTCAAATTTATAATGGTGATATAGAATCTTCTAAAAAAATCTTAATTGATTTTAAAAAGGAATTTTTAAATCTTGATGGTACTATAGTATTTTATACTCCTGGATACAAAGTATGGGTAGGTAATTTTAAAACAAGGATTGAAGCAGAGAGAAATTTGCTATTTTTAAAAGCTAAATATCCAAATTCATTAATCATTCAACCGAATAAATAATTTACAAAAAAAACCATCAATTACTTGATGGTTTTTTTTATATAAACAAAATTTTTATTTTAATTTCTTTTTAATTGCAACTTCGTGATACGATTCAATAATATCTCCTTCCTCTATATCATTGAATCCTTTAATTTGAATACCACAATCATATCCTTTTGCTACATCTTTCACATCGTCTTTAAAGCGTTTCAAAGTCAAAAGTTCACCTTCATGAACAACAACTCCATCTCTAATAATTCTAATTTTAGAATTCTTAACGATTTTTCCATCCATAACCATACTTCCAGCAATTGAACCAACTTTAGAGATTTTGAAAATTTCTCTAATCTCTGCTGTTCCAAGTATTTCTTCTTTCATTTCTGGTGCAAGCATTCCTTCCATGGCATCTTTTAAGTCGTCAATAGCTGCATATATAATTGAGTAGTAACGGATATCTATTTCTTCTTTATCAGCTAGTTGTCTGGCATTTCCAGCTGGTCGAACATTGAATCCAATGATTATTGCATCTGAGGCTGAGGCTAGCATTACATCAGTTTCAGTAATTGCACCTACCCCTTTGTGTATAATATTAATTTGAATTTCTTCCGTTGATAATTTTGAAAAAGAATCAGATAATGCTTCAACAGATCCATCAACATCTCCTTTCAAAATGATATTCAATTCTTTAAACTGTCCTAATGCAATTCTTCGTCCAATTTCATCTAAAGTAATATGACGTTGTGTTCTTACAGATTGCTCACGCATTAATTGCGCTCGTTTTGATGCAATTTGTTTCGCTTCTTTTTCATCTTCAAAAACATTAAATTTATCTCCAGCTGTGGCTGCTCCATCCAATCCTAATACAGATACTGGTGTAGAAGGTCCAGCTTCTTTAACATTGTTGCCACGTTCATCATGCATTGCTTTAATTTTACCATGGTGTTTTCCTGCAAGCATATAATCTCCTACTTTTAAAGTTCCATGTTGAACTAAAATTGTAGAAACGTAACCTTTTCCTTTATCTAAGAAAGCTTCAACAACTGTTCCTTGAGCTGGTTTATTTGGATTGGATTTTAAATCTAATATCTCCGCTTCAAGTAATACTTTTTCTAATAATTCTTTAACTCCTGTTCCTACTTTTGCAGATATATCATGAGATTGAATTTTTCCACCCCAATCTTCAACTAGTAAGTTCATACTTGCTAATTTTTCTTTAATCTTATCTACATTGGCATTCGGCTTATCAATTTTGTTGATAGCGAAAATAATAGGAACGCCTGCTGCTTGCGCATGAGAAATCGCCTCTTTTGTTTGGGGCATTATATCATCATCGGCAGCTATTACAATAATGGCAATATCAGTAACTTGAGCACCACGGGCACGCATAGCGGTAAAAGCTTCATGTCCAGGTGTATCTAAAAATGCGATTTTTTGTCCATCATCCAAGGTAACACCATAGGCACCAATATGTTGAGTAATTCCACCTGACTCTCCTGCGATTACATTTTCTTTTCGGATATAGTCAAGTAGAGATGTTTTACCGTGATCGACGTGACCCATTACGGTTACAATTGGAGCTCTGTATACTAAATCTTCTTCCTTGTCTTCTACAACTTGAATATTTTCTTCAATATCTACGGTGATGAATTCAACATCATAGCCAAATTCATCGGCTACGATTGTTAATGTTTCAGCATCTAAACGTTGGTTCATAGTAACCATTATACCAAGTGACATACAGGTTCCAATTACTTTAGTAATTGGCACATCCATCATAATAGCAATTTCACCAACAGTAACGAATTCAGTAACTTTAATAGTTTTACTTCCTTCATCTAAAGCTCTTTGTTCCTCATCAGATTTTTGACGGTGAGTATCTCTTTTATCTCTTCTATATTTTGCTGCTTTCGATTTGCTTCCTTTACCTTGAAGTTTCTCTAAAGTTTCACGAATTTGGTTTTTTACTTCCTCCTCGGTAGGTTCCACTTTAGCAACTATCGCTGGCCTTGCTCCTTTTACAAAACCTGGTTTAGTACTTCTATTTGCATTGAATCCTACACCTGAATTTGGACTTATTTTATTAGGATTGGCTTCCCCAGAAACTCCAAGAGGTCTTATAGGCCCTGTTTTTGGTGCAATTCTTTTTCTTTTATTTTTATTAGAATTTGCTGAACCAGGTCCTTCAGATGCAGCAGATGTTCCTGGCTTATTTGGAGTAATTTTAGGTTCTTCTTTTTTCTTCTTAGATTTATTAAACTGTGATAAATCAATTACTTGTCCGGTTAGAGTAGCTCCTGATAATTTTTGATATTTAGTTGTGAAATCTTCAACTGGTGGTTCAATTACTTCAATGTTGTCTTTAACTTTTTTTAGTGGAACTTCCTTTTCAACTATATTATCGTTAACTTCGGTTTTAGTTTTAGAAGCAGGTTTTGTTTCGATAATGGTTTTAGCTTTTGGCGAGGTTGATTCAGCTTTTTTGAGTTCTAAATCCATTGTACCTACTTGTTTTGGACCAGTGATAGTGCCTCGAGCTTTAATAACTTCTTGCTGCTGTTTTTGACGCTCTTCATCCAACTTTCGTTTGTCTTCGATTTCCTTTTCTCGCTCAATTCGTAAAGCTTCCTTTTCTTTTCTTTTTTCTTCACTAACTTCTTTAGAAGCTTCCTTGTTTCCTTTATCGCCTGCAAATTGATTTTGAAGAATACTGAATTCTTTTTCAGAAATTTTTGCGTTTGGATTTGCATCAATAGCAATTCCTTTATCTTTAAGATAATCCACAGCTCTTTCTAGAGAAATATTTAATTCCCTTAAAACCTTGTTTATTCTAATTACTCTATCTTCAGACATAAAACCTTTTTATTATTAGCAAATTGTGTATTGTTGTAGAAAATTCAATTAGCTTTCAAATTCTTCTTTTAAAATTCTAATTACATCTAAAATTGTTTCTTCTTCTAGATCAGTTCTTCTAATTAAATCATTTACATTTTGTGCTAAAATACTTTTTGCTGTATCTAATCCAATTTTAGCAAATTCTTCTATAATCCACTCGTCAATTTCATCTGAAAACTCTGATAATTCAACGTCATCATCATTTTCAACATTACTTCCTTCTCTAATTACATCCAATTCATATCCTGTAAGTTGTCCAGCTAATCTGATATTATGTCCTCCGCGGCCGATTGCTTTTGAAACTTCTTCTAATTTCAAGAAAACTTCGGCTCTTTTATTCTCTTGATTAATTTTAATTGAAGATACTTTTGCTGGGCTTAAAGCTCTGGTAATTAACAATTGAATATTATCTGTATAATTAATAACATCTATATTTTCGTTACCTAACTCACGAACAATTCCATGAATTCTTGAACCCTTCATACCAACACAAGCCCCTACTGGATCTATTCTATCATCATAAGAATCTACAGCTACTTTTGCTTTTTCACCTGGGATTCTAACTACTTTTTTAACCATAATTAAACCGTCAAAAACTTCAGGAATTTCTTGTTCAAATAATTTTTCTAAAAACAAATCAGATGTTCTAGACATAATAATTTGTGGCTTATTTCCTTTTAATTCAACGCTTTCAATAATACCACGAACATTATCTCCTTTACGAAAAAAATCAGATGGAATTTGTTTTTCTTTTGGCAATACAATTTCATTTCCGTCATCATCAACCAAAATTACTACTCTTGGTCGAACATGATGCACTTCTGCGGTATAAATTTCACCTATTAAGTCTTTAAATTGTTTGTATAAATTCGTATTATCATGTTCATGGATTTTTGAAATTAAATTCTGGCGTAAAGCCAAAATTGCTCTTCTTCCAAGATCTACTAATTTTACTTCCTCGGAAACTTCTTCTCCAATTTCAAAATCAGGTTCAATTTTTCTTGCTTCGGTTAAAGTTATTTCAAGATGATCTAAATCTAAGTCATCGTCAGCAACTATAACTCTTCTTTGCCAAATTTCCATATCTCCTTTGTCAGGATTAATAATGATATCAAAATTTTCATCTGAACCAAATTTCTTTTTTAATGCGTTTCTAAACACATCTTCTAAAATCGCCATTAGCGTTACACGATCAATAAGTTTATCGTCTTTAAACTCTGAAAACGAATCGATTAAAGCTAAATTTTCCATGCTCTATCTATTAAAAAATTATTATAACTATTGCTTTTTTTATTTCTGAATAAGAAATTTCTAACCTTTTTTTAACGGTTTCTTTCCCTTTTCCAATTTTTTTAGGCTCTCTTGCCTCCCATTCTAATACAATAAAATCATCATTAGCTTCCGTTAATTTAGCTTCTATGGTAGTGGTTTGGGTTTCTACTTGAAGTGACCTTCCAATGTTTTTTTTAAATTGACGACTATTTATTAATGGCGATGAAACTCCTGCTGAGGCAACTTCTAATGAAAAATCACATTCTTCTCTATCTAAATTATTTTCTATTGAACGGCTAATATCTATACAATCTTGCAAATTTACTCCCGAATCTCCGTCTAATGTTACTGTTATTTTAAAACTATCACTAATTTTCAAATCTATTAAAAAAAGTGATGGTTTTTTTAATAATGCCTCCTCCAACGAGCGACTTACTTTGTCTTTAAATGTCATAGTTTTTATGAAAAGAGGCACGCTATGCGTGCCTCATTATCTAATGTTTCTTATAAATAATGATGCAAATATACATTTTTTTTTATAATCCAAAAATCATTCGGTAAACTAATGAAATATTTTGCTAATTATTTGGATTTTACTCATAAAAAAACTCCTCAATAAATTGAGGAGTTTTTTTGTTGGTCTACTAGGACTCGAACCTAGAAAGACTGCACCAAAAACAGTTGTGTTACCATTACACCATAGACCAATTCCATTACTTTAAAGCGAGTGCAAAAATAAACGAAATTTTAAGTTTAACAAATTTTTTATCTAAAAATAATTAAAAATATATTTTTAGCATTTCATTAAGCAAAAAAACATTTTCTTTGTACTTAAAAAGTAAAATTCATACCATATATATGTCAAACTTCAATTTTAACAAATGGAATACCATTTTAGGTTGGATCACATTTGCAATAGCATTAACCACTTATACACTTACCGTTGAACCAACAATGAGTTTTTGGGATTGCGGTGAATATATTGCCACGGCGGCTAAACTTGAAGTAGGCCACCCTCCCGGAGCGCCTTTATTTCAAATGATTGGAGCCTTTTTTGCCATGTTTGCAACTGATGTAACACACATCGCTTTAATGGTAAACATGATGTCGGTTTTTTCAAGTGCATTTACTATTTTATTCCTTTTTTGGTCGTCAACACTATTAATTAAAAAAATAGTTAACTCTGTTGCTTTTTCAAATAATTATGAAGGTTCAAATGAACCAATTTCAAAAACTAACTCTATTGTAATTTTAGGAAGTTCTTTTATTGGTTCTTTAGCGTTCACCTTTTCAGATAGTTTTTGGTACAATGCAGTGGAAGCTGAAGTTTATGCTATGGCTACCTTATTTATTGCTTTGTTATTTTGGCTTGGATTGAGATGGGAGCAAGATATGAATACTCCTCGGGGAAACAGATGGTTACTACTAATTTCATTGATTGTTGGGCTTTCTTTTGGTGTACACTTTATGGCATTATTAACTATACCTGCCATTGGTTTCTTATATTATTTTAAAAACTATAAAAATGTAACTATTAAAAATTTCATTATTGCCAATATTATCGTTGTAGCAATTTTACTATTTATATTCAAATTATTATTGCCTTGGACGATGGCATTTTTCGGAAAAGCAGAAATTTTTATGGTAAATAGTCTTGGATTTCCGTTTGATTCAGGAACAATTTTCGCTACTTTAGTATTAATTGGTTTGTTTTATTATGGATTAAAATTCACAAAATCAAAAGGTTATGTTCAAATAAATACTTTAATTCTATGTATTTTATTTATTTTTATTGGTTTTTCAACCTGGATGATGCTGCCTATTCGTGCTAATGCAAATACTGTAATTAATGAAAATAAACCATCTGATGCTGCGGAAGTTTTAGCTTATTATAATAGAGAACAATATGGAAATAACCCCTTATTTTATGGTCCTCAATATTCAGATACTTTTGCTGGCTTAGATAAAGAAACACCTTATCTAGATAAAGCTCCAAACTACGAAAGAGATTATAAAACAAAAAAATATATTATTACCAATAATTATAAAAATGCTGAACAAAACAGCGACGATAATCATAAAGCGATTTTACCAAGATTGTGGAGCACAGAACATGTAGAAAATTACATCGATTTTACTCATCCGTTAGAATTTCGATTAGATCCAAATTATGCATATGAAGAAGATTTAGCACAGTATGGAATTGATATTGAACAACTTTCTGAAGAAGATATTGCAAAGGCAAGTGCGCAATTAAGAAACGAGGTTGAAAAAACTGTCAATGAATTTAAAGCTGATTATGCTGCAAAAAAAGTTGATAATGAGGATTATGTTACTTTTTTAAAAACTTATAGCGATTACCTTATTATAGAAAAACCAACAACTGCTGACAATTTTGGTTTCATGTTTGAATACCAATTTGGATACATGTACTGGAGGTATTTGATGTGGAACTTCACTGGTCGTCAAAATGATAAACAAGGTAATTATGATTTGGTAGATGGAAATTGGTTGAGTGGAATAGATTTTATTGATGAAATTCATCTTGGCCCACAATACGATTTACCCTCAGATACATTAAATAATAAAGGAAGAAATGTATATTATTTTATTCCATTTTTACTTGGGTTAATCGGCCTTCTATTTCATGCCTATAAAAATCAGAAGAGCTTTTATGTACTTCTTGTTTTATTTTTATTTACTGGACTAGCACTAAAAATATATTTAAACGAAAGACCTTTTGAACCTCGTGAAAGAGATTATGCATTAGTAGGTTCGTTTTATGTTTTTGCCATTTGGATTGGAATTGGAGTATATGCAATTTATGATATGCTCAAAAAATTTCTAAATCCAAAATATGCTGGGACTATTATATTAGCCACAACTATGTTAGGAGCCCCGTTGTTAATGGCTTTTCAGAACTGGGATGATCACGATCGTTCAGGGAAATTTACTGCTATTGCTCTGGCAAAAAACTATCTTAATTCATGCGATAAAAATGCAATATTGTTTACCATTGGAGATAACGATACTTTTCCTCTATGGTACGCACAAGAAATTGAAAACGTTAGAACTGACGTAAAAATAGTTAATACCAGCTTATTTATGACTGATTGGTATATAGATCAAATGAAAAGCAAAACTTATCAATCTGATGGTTTGCCAATATCATTTACTCATGATCAATACGTTGGAGATAAATTAGATTATATAGTTTACAATCAATTAACTAATACTCGATGGGATATTAAGAACTTTATGAAATTTACAAAAAGTAATGATCCTAAAACATTTGTTGATATGCCCAACGGACAAAAGGTGCATTTTTATCCAACCAACAAAATAAGAATGATAATTGATAAAAATAATATCATCAAAAATAAGGTAGTGAATCCAAAATTCTATGACTCAATAGTTCCTTATATAGATATCGATATTAAAGGTAGAGCTATATATAAAAACCGATTAATGATGTTGGATATTTTGGCTAATAATAATTGGAAGAGGCCTATTTATTTTTCACCGGGGAGCTTTGGTGATGATGATTATTTATGGATGAAAGATTATTTACAATTAAATGGAATGCTATACAAACTTGTTCCTATAAAAACCCCGATTTCAAAAGATGCAAGTCAACACGATATGGGATGTATTGATACCGATGTAATGTATAAATTAGTAAAAAACTGGGAATGGGGCAACGGAGAGAGTCCAAATATATATCACGACGTCGAAACGAGAAGAAATAGTATTTCTTATAGAACTAATATGTCGAGATTAATGGAACAATTAATTAATGAAGGTCAATTTTCAAAAGCAGAGGAAATAATTGACTTAGGAATGAAAAAAATGCCAATTAGATACTATGATTATTATACGATGGTTGAGCCTTTTGCCAGCGGTTATTATGCAATTGGTAAAAAAGAAAAAGCAAGAAAATTATTAATTGAACTTTCAACTAAATATCAAGAGCAATTAAAATATTTTAGTAACTACAAACCTTCAGAATTAGGAACTGTAGCTATGGAAGTGGTTACAAATATAGAAAGATACAGAAGCCTATTGGAGGTTATGAAAAAAAGTAAAGATATAGAATTCTATAATCAGAATAGAAAAGTATTCAACATGTATAATCAAATGTTTAAGTTATTTGATAGAGATAATGAATAAAAAAGTTATAAACATCACTTTTGTTGAATAATAGTGTGTTATTTTTCTTTTTAAATTAATAAACTTAGGGAAATTGCCTTGTAGTAATTCTAAATTTGTTCCTGAACCAAGGTAATAATTGTATTAGCATCAAGTTCACCAGATTGTCTCCATACCATCTGACCTTGTTTGTATATCATCAAAGTTGGAAGTCCTTTGATTCTTAAAGCATCGGCTAATTCTTGATTTTTATCCACATCAATTTTTATCACTTTAGCTTTATCACCAAGGGCTGCGGCCACATCTCTTATAACTGGGTGCATAGAAACTGAGGGCTCGTTCCACTCTGTGTAAAAATCAATTAACACCGGTAATTGAGTATTTATTAGTTCTCCAAATTTTGACATAAAACCAAAAAATTTAATATAATTTAGACTTCTAAATAGAGATTATACGTTACAAATATAAGGAATTTGATAAATTACACTATATATTTTCCTTTTTTTAGTTCTAAAACCGTAATTTCTGGCATAATTCCTACTCGTCCTGGATAGGCATGAAACCCAAATCCTCTATTAACATAAACGTATCTTCCGGCATTTTCGTATAATCCTGCCCATTGTTTATATATATATTGAGCTAAACTCCATTTAAAATATCCTGGAATTTCTATTCCAAATTGCATTCCATGGGTGTGTCCTGATAGAGTTAATTGAAAATTTTTTTCATGATTTTTTACCTCATATTCCCAATGTGATGGATCATGTGACATTAATATTTTGAAATCATCCTGAGTTAAATTGGCGGATGCCTTATTAATATCGCCAACTTTCTTAAAATTGTTACCCCAATTTTCTACTCCAATCAATGCTATTTTTTGATCTCCTTTTTCAATAAAAGTATGTTCGTTTAATAGTAACTTAAAATCAATTTGACCATAAAGATTTTTTATTGCTTCAAAATTTTCATCCTTGGCTTTTTGTGAAGGCCAAGTAACATATTCCCCATAATCATGATTTCCGAGCACTGAAAATTTTCCATATTTATGTTTTTTTATTCTGTTAAATGTTTCTATCCAAGGATGCATCTCTTTAGCGTGAGTATTTACTATATCTCCTGTAAACAAAATTAAATCCGAATTTTGCTCGTTGATTAAATCAATAGCATAATTAATTTTATCGGGATTATCAAAACTACCACTATGAATATCTGAAATTTGAGTAATTGTAAATCCATCAAAAGCTTCTGGTAAATCGGGAAAAAATAGTTTTTGCTTGATAACTTTGTAATTGTATTTTCCTATTGTCATTCCGTAAATTAATGAGGCAAATGGAATTGATGCCAATCCTAAAGCGATTTGGCTTACAAATTTTCTTCTTTGAGGAAAAAATGTGGCGTCATTATTATAATTTGAAAAATAATTCGAAGCTCCCGCAAATAAACGGTATATATCTTCAAACAATAAAATAATTGACAAAAGAAATTTAGGAATTAAAACTAATAATAACAATCCTAAAGTGATCATTGTCATTTTAGTTTGACCCACACTTCTATCAAATTTTGTAAATTGATATCCAATAAATACAAGAGTTGAAATGGAAATTACAATGTATATTGTCTTAATCCATCTAACTTTTGTTATAGTTTTCAGTGCCTGAAAAGCATAAAGTTCGATAACAAAGAGAATAATACAAAGTAGGAGGAAACGTAGTGCCATTCAAAAAAATTTATACAAAAGAACGAATAAATTACACAAATGTAACTTCTATTAAATAAAAATTAACTTGAAATGTTTTCTTTAAATTTCGATTGATTATTTTTACACATTAAAATACACCTTACTATTTATGTCAGCACAAAAACGATTGTTCCTATTAGACGCTTATGCTTTAATTTTTAGAGGATATTATGCCTTTATAAAAAACCCTAGAATCAATTCAAAAGGACTTGACACTTCAGCAATTATGGGTTTTATGAATTCATTAATGGATGTCATTAAAAGGGAAAAACCGGATCATTTAGCTGTAGCATTCGATAAAGGAGGTAGTGATTTACGAAATGACATCTTTCCTGAATATAAGGCGAATCGTGACGCAACTCCCGATGCAATTAAAATTGCAGTTCCATATATTCAAGAATTATTGAAAGCAATGCACATTCCTATAATTGAAGTTAATGGATATGAAGCTGACGATTTGATAGGTACCATTGCAAAACAGGCCGAAAAACAAAATTTTAAAGTTTTTATGGTTACCCCCGATAAAGATTTTGCCCAATTGGTTTCTGAGAATATTTTTATGTACAAACCTGCAAGAATGGGAAATGGAATAGAAATATGGGGTATTCCTGAAGTACTTGAAAAATTTGAAATTGAAAGACCAGAACAAGTGATTGATTTTTTAGGAATGATGGGAGATACTGCCGATAATATCCCTGGACTGCCAGGAGTTGGAGAAGTAACGGCAAAGAAATTATTGAAAGAATTTGGTACAATGGAAAATTTGTTGGCCAATACCGATAAACTTTCAGGAAAAATGAAAGACAATATTGAAGCCAATAAAGAGAAAGGGATATTATCAAAAAAATTAGCAACTATACTTTTAGATTGTCCAGTAGTTTTTAATGAAACAGAGTATGAATTATCAACTCCTGATGTTGCAAAAACAGATGCCTTATTTAATGAATTAGAATTCAGAAGAATGGCGGAACAATTTGATACGATTTTCAAAAAAGGAGGAGCTACAGCGCAAATTGATGTAATAGATGAAACTAAATTATATAAAAAACCACAGCCGAAAAACGAAGATCAATTTGACCTTTTTGGTAGTACAATACACGATTCAACAACTGACGAAACGCGCCATCAATATTACAATTCTTTAGAAAATACGCAACATTTCTATCAAACTATTCAAGGTGATTTGGCGGTGAAATTGCTATTGCAAAATTTACAAAACCAAACTTCTGTATGTTTTGATACCGAAACTACAAACATAGATGCATTACACGCCGAATTAGTAGGAATTGCATTTTCTTATGAAAAAGGAAAAGGTTTTTATGTTCCCTTTCCAGAAAACAAAGAAGAGGCAACTATTTTAATTGAGAAATTCAGACCGTTTTTTGAGAATGAAGCGATTGAAAAAATAGGTCAAAACTTAAAATATGATTTGAAAGTTCTTTCAAATTATTCAATACAAGTTAAAGGAAAATTGTTTGACACGATGATTGCGCATTATCTAATTAATCCTGATATGCGTCATAATATGGATATTTTATCGGAGACTTATTTAAAATACTCTCCAAAATCCATTGAAGATTTAATTGGTAAAAAAGGAAAAAATCAGCTTTCAATGCGAGACGTTTCATTGGAAGATATAAAAGAATATGCAACTGAAGATGCCGATGTAACTTTTCAATTAAAAGAAAATTTTTCATTACAATTAGATAACACTGATACCAAAAAACTCTTTGATGAAATTGAAATTCCGTTGGTGAAAGTATTGGCATCAATGGAGAAAGAGGGAATTCGAGTTGACGTAGATTTCTTAAAATCATTATCGCACGATTTAGCAAATGACATCCATAAACTGGAAACTACCATTTATGAAATTGCTGGTGAAAAGTTCAATTTGGCTTCTCCAAAACAATTAGGCGACATCTTATTTGACAAATTAAAAATTGGTGGTGTAAAACAAAAAAAGACAAAAACTGGGCAATATGCAACCGGCGAAGAAATTTTAAATTATTTGGTTAAAGAGCATGAAATTGTTAAAGCAATTTTGGATTGGCGACAATTAGTAAAATTACAAAATACCTATGTGGAGGCATTGCCAAACCAAGTTGACCCAAAAACCAATAGAATTCACACCGATTATATGCAAACAGTTGCTGCTACGGGAAGGTTAAGTTCTAATAATCCAAATTTGCAAAATATCCCAATTCGAACAGAAAGAGGTCGTCAAATCAGAAAAGCATTTGTGTCACGAGATGAAAATTATACTTTGGTTTCTGCCGATTATTCTCAAATAGAACTTCGCATAATTGCCGCTTTGAGCGGGGAAGAAAACATGATACAGTCATTTCAAAAAAACGAAGATATTCATAAATCAACCGCTTCAAAAGTATTTAAAGTACCTTTAGAAGAAGTAACACGCGAACAAAGAAGCCATGCTAAAACGGTAAATTTTGGAATTATTTATGGTGTTTCTGCCTTTGGATTGAGCAACCAAACATCGCTTTCAAGAGTGGAAAGTGCGGCATTAATTGAAGCTTACTATCAAACATATCCAAGTTTAAAATCTTACATAAATAACCAAATTCAATTTGCAAGAGAAAACGGCTATGTCCAAACTATTCTTGGAAGACGTCGCTATTTAAAAGATATCAATTCTCAAAACGCCATTGTTCGAGGTGGAGCCGAAAGAAACGCAGTTAATGCTCCAATTCAGGGAAGTGCTGCTGATATAATTAAAATTGCAATGATTAATATTCATCATAAACTATCGAGCGAAAATTGGAAAAGTAAAATGCTTTTACAGGTTCACGATGAGTTGGTATTTGATGTTCATTATTCAGAATTAGAAAAAATTAAACCGTTGATAAAATATGAAATGGAAAATGCATTTACCTTAAATGTCCCTTTGATTGTTGAAATTGGAGAAGGTACCAACTGGCTGGCAGCACATTAACAATAACACATTATTCAAAAAAAAGTATGTTTTTAATTCCGGAAAAATCCATAAAAACAATAAAGTCAATAACCAATAGCCAGTATTTAGATATAATTGGGTTAGTAATTGTGCTAATCGGGTCGGTAAATCTAGGTTATCACAAAGCAGAAGTTCAGTTTAATTTTAATTCAATAACCTATGTTTTTCCTTTAGGAATTTTTTCAATAATTAATGTTGGTTTTTCTATGATTTCAACTCGTTTGGTGACCAAAAAAAATAATATTGGAAATTTTATTGGAACATTAAATACAGCTTTAAGTGGAGTAATTGATTATTTATTAGGAAATATTGCGGCAATATTAACCTATCCAATTTCATTTTTTGGAAATTATTTTGCCTTTAAAATCTGGAAAGAAAAGAGAATTCTAAATAGCATTGATCGTATTTTCTATAGAAATTTATTTTTTGGAATGGCATTATCACTTTTTCTAAATTACATAGGTTTCAGTTATTTAAGTGACAAACCTATTGATTGGGGATTGTTTTTTGCAATCGCGGTTCCCGCTGGAATTAGTTTTGGAGGAACTTTTAATAACAGTAGAATGTATCCTGACAATTGGATTATGTGGCAAACTTATAATTTATCCAAAATTGTTCAAAGTGTAATGATCATGAATATTGCCAATGTAATAAAATATTTATTCTACCTTTTAAATGCGATGTTGGGCTATATAACTTGGAGAGATGACAAGAAAAAAGGTATTATTTTTCCTTTTTTGTAGATTGTCGATCTCTTAATTCGGTTTTAATTACCGTGGTTTTATATTTAGGTTCTTCGTCAAAATTATTATTTTCCAATCTTTCTATTAGTAGTTTAGCTGCCGCTTCTCCTATTTCTGGACCGTGCTGACTTACAGTTGTTAAGCTTGGAGATAAGCGGCGAGAGGCTAAAATTCCGTCGGCAAAGCCAATTATAGATAGGTTTTCTGGAATTTTATAACCAAATTTTAGGCCGTATTTTAATGCCGCTACAGAATCATTTTCATCTAATGCAAAAATTGCGTCAATTTTATGGTTTTCAAAAAGATATTGTATTTTAATAATAGATTCTTCCTCTGATTCTGTTCTTACAATTATATTTTCATCTACAGGAAAGTTATTGTCTTGAAGCGCTTTTAGATAACCTTCATATCTTAATTTTCCAACGCTTAAATTATCAATTGATGAAAATAATGCTACTTTTTTACAACCCAAATCAATTAAATGTTGGGTTGCATTTCTACCAGAATCAAAATCATCAACAATTACTTTATCACATTCTACCTCGTCAGAAGTTCTGTCGAACATAACAATTGGAGTACCATCATTGATAATTTCATTAAAATGTTGATATTCGTTTAACTTTTGTGCTTCTTTAGAGATTGATAAAATGAATCCATCTATGGTTCCATTACTTAAAATTTCCAATGCATGAATTTCTTTTTCTATTGACTCATTTGAAATACACATTATTACGTTATAACCCTTAGACTCAGCAACTTTTTCAATTCCAGTGAAGACTTTAGCAAAAAAAGAATTTAATATATTAGGAATAATAACTCCAATGGTTTTGGTTTTTCTACTTTTTAAATTGATACCAATAATATTGGGTTTATAATTTTTAAGTTTTGCATATTCCTTGATTCTAATTTTAGTTTGTGTACTAATTTCGGGGCTATCATTCAAAGCTTTAGAAACCGTTGAGACAGAAACTAGGAGTTCTTTAGCAATTTGTTTTAAAGTAGCTTTTGATTTCATTCAAATAAAATTAAATGTAAAAATATAAAAATTGAATATAATATTAACTATTTTAACTTAAAAAGTAGATAAAAACAAAGATTATTCGAAAAATAATATAACCTAATTATTAGAATAATTTTATTAAAAAGATGAAAGAGCCTCCATAACTTAATCACAATAATTAATTGATATTTATTAGTAATTATTTTTTTAAAATAATCTTAATCAGGTATTTGTATTTAAAATAAATTATTGTAGTTTTGCAACCCCATTTTATTGGGGATGGAATGTTTAATTAAAAAAATATTATGGACGCATTAAGCTACAAGACACAATCAGCAAGCAAAGCCACCGTTACAAAAGAGTGGGTCATTGTTGATGCCGATGGGCATAATTTAGGTCGTCTTGCTTCAAAAGTCGCAATGATTTTAAGAGGTAAGTACAAACCTAGTTACACCCCACACGTCGACTGCGGAGATAACGTAATAGTTATCAACTCAGAAAAAATTAACCTTACAGGTAAAAAAATGGATGACAAAACGTATATCCGTCATACTGGTTACCCTGGAGGACAAAGATCTTTAACTGCTAAAGTATTGCAATCTAAAAACCCTGCATTACTTGTGGAAAAAGCAGTAAAAGGTATGTTACCTAAGAATAAATTAGGAGCAGAACTTTTCAGAAATTTAAATGTTGTTGTTGGTTCAGAGCACAAACAAGTAGCTCAAAAACCTAAAACTGTTAACCTAAACGATCTAAAATAATGGGAGTTATTCACAAAATAGGTAGAAGAAAAACCGCTGTTGCACGTGTTTATGTTACAGAAGGAACTGGAGTTATCGTTGTAAACAAAAAACCATTTACCACTTATTTTCCAACAGCCACTTTACAATATAAAGTTTTACAAGCAATGTCATTAACTGACAACGTTTCTAACTTTGATGTAAAAATTAATGTTTATGGAGGAGGTTCAACTGGTCAAGCTGAAGCGGTGAGAATGGCAATTGCGAGAGCAATGTGTGAAGTAGGTGAAGGAAACAGAGCCGTATTGAAACCAGAAGGATTATTAACAAGAGACCCAAGAATGGTTGAACGTAAAAAATTCGGTCAGAAGAAAGCTCGTAAGAGATTCCAATTCTCTAAACGTTAATATTCTCTGTTTTGTTTATATTAAACAAGACATCGAAAATTTATCTGAATTAATAACAATGTTGTTGTTGCTCGTTGAGACGAGAATTAGTTTAGCATCTAAATGAAGCCAACTGCAAACTGCTAATCGCTTATCGCTTTTTGGACCATTGCTAATCAACAGAACGTAAACTAAATAAAAAATGTCAAACAAAGTAGAAGTTAAAGAATTACTAGAAGCAGGTGTTCACTTTGGACACATGACTAGAAAATGGGATCCAAACATGGCTCCATACATTTATATGGAACGTAATGGAATTCACATTATCAATCTATATAAAACTGCAGCAAAAATTGAAGAAGCAAATGAAGCTTTGAAAAAAATCGCTGCATCAGGTAGAAAAATATTATTTGTTGCTACCAAAAAACAAGCTAAAGATATCGTTGCTGATAAAGCAAAAAATGTAAACATGCCTTACATTACTGAAAGATGGCCGGGTGGAATGTTAACTAATTTCGTTACTATTCGTAAAGCTGTTAAAAAAATGGCTACCATCGATAAAATGAAAAAAGACGGAACTTTCATGACTCTTTCCAAAAAAGAACGTTTACAAGTTGATCGACTTCGTTCAAAATTAGAGAAAAACTTAGGTTCAATTTCTGATATGTCTAGACTTCCAGCTGCATTATTTGTAGTGGATATTAAAGCTGAACATATCGCAATTAAAGAAGCTCATAAATTAAACATTCCAGTTTTTGCAATGGTAGATACAAACTCAGACCCAAGAGAGGTTGATTAT
Source organism: Flavobacteriaceae bacterium (assembly GCA_009926065.1). Lineage (GTDB taxonomy): Bacteria > Bacteroidota > Bacteroidia > Flavobacteriales > Flavobacteriaceae > Flavobacterium. The sequence continues at coordinate 28,006 of RFPP01000015.1, read as the reverse complement.
GTAATCCCTGCTAATGATGATGCTTCAAAATCTATTGAGAAAATTCTAACTTTAGTAACTGCTGCAATCACAGATGGATTGGCTAACAGAACTTCTGATAAAGAAGGAGAGGCTGAAACTATAGTTGCAGAAGAAGCTGTTGAACTGGCTGCAGAAGTAGCTGTTGAAGTTGAAGAAGTAGCAGAAGTAGCAGAAGTAGCAGAAGTAACTGAACAAGTAGTTGCAGAAGAAGAAACTCCAGCAGAAGAAACTCCAGCAACAGAAGAATAATAAAATAAATTTAAAGATTGATAGATTTAAAGATAACTTAAAGTGTTGATTTCAAATTAACTCTGATTTTATTTTTTAAATTTTTCAATCTTTTAATCTTTAAATTAAATAATTATGGCAACAATTACTGCTGCAGACGTAAATAAATTAAGAACAATCACAGGTGCAGGAATGATGGACTGCAAAAAAGCATTAGTAGAAACTGATGGAGATTTTGATTTAGCAATTGAAAACCTACGTAAAAAAGGTCAAAAAGTTGCTGCAAACAGATCTGACAGAGAATCTACTGAAGGAGCTGCAATTGCAGTTGTAAATGCTGACAAAACAGTAGGTGTAGTAATCACTTTAAACTGTGAAACTGATTTCGTAGGAATGAATGAAAGTTTCGTAAAAATGGCTTTTGACATGGCTAATTTGGCTTTGAATTTCAATTCAAAAGAAGAATTTTTAGCCGCTGATTTCAACGGAATTACTGTTGCTGAAAAATTAATTGAGCAAACAGGTGTTATCGGAGAAAAATTAGAAATTAGAACTTTTGAGAAATTAGAAGGTGCTTTCATAGGATCATACATTCACTCTGGAAATAAAATCGCTACTATTGTAGCCTTATCTGCTAACATTGAAGGTGCTGAAGAAGCAGCAAGAAATGTAGCAATGCAAGCGGCAGCTATGTCTCCAATTGCTTTAAATGAAGAAGGAGTTGATTCTGAAATCATCGCTAAAGAAATAGAAATTGCTAAAGATTTGTTGCGTCAAGAAGGAAAACCTGAAGCAATGTTAGATACTATTGCTAAAGGTAAATTAGCTCGATTTTTTAAAGACAATACTTTAGTAAACCAAGATTATATTAAAGATAGCAAAATGAGCGTTGGTGCTTATGTTAAATCTATAGATAAAAACTTAACTGTTACTGGTTTCAAAAGAGCTTCTTTAGGTTAATTCATTTAAGATTTAAGAATTTATATTTAAGAATTCTAATTTTATGTAAATTCCATTTCAAATTGCTTTGAAATGGAATTTTTTTATATTTGAATTAGTGAAAAACAAATTCGATGCAAGAAAAAATTAGATGTAAATGGTGTTTAGGTATTGATATATATGAAAAATACCACGATGAAGAATGGGGAGTTCCTGTATTTGACGACCAAAAACTATTTGAATTCCTGATATTAGAGACATTTCAAGCAGGTTTGAGTTGGATTACAATCTTAAAAAAGAGAGAAAATTTCCGATTGGCATTTGACGACTTTGACTATTTAAAAATAGCCAAATATTCTGAAGAAAAAATTCAAAAATTAATGCTAAATGCAGGAATTATTAGAAACCAATTAAAGATTCGCGCAGCAGTAACTAACGCAAATTCATTTATAAAAATAAAAGAAGAATTTGGAAGTTTTAGCAACTATATTTGGGCTTTCACCGATAATAAACCCATTGTAAACAAACCTAGAACTTTAAAAGAAATTCCTGCAACATCTGCCATTTCAGACAAAATAAGTAAAGACTTAAAAAAAAGAGGTTTTAAATTTGTTGGTTCAACAATAGTTTATGCTCACATGCAAGCCACCGGAATGGTTGATGATCACCTAGCTGATTGTTGGAAACGAAATTAAATTCTGGAATTTAATATCTCCATAAAAATATCCCTATCAATTTCTTTACAGCCAAGACTATCCAAGTGATCATTATAAACTTGACAATCTAATATTTTATAGTTTTCTTTTTTCAAATACTTTGCCAAAGTGATAAAAGCAACTTTTGAGGCATTACTTACCTTTGAGAACATACTTTCTCCGCAAAAAATATTTCCTAAATCTATTCCATATAAACCACCAACTAATTCGTTATCCTGCCAAACCTCAACAGATTTAGCAATTCCCATTTCATTGAGTTTGCAATAAGCATTTATCATATCTTGGCTTATCCAAGTATCTCCATATTGACCTGCCCTTTTTATAGAACTACAATTTGAAATTACCTCTTTAAAGTTCAGATTAAAAGTAACTGTGAAAATATTTCTATTTAATACACTTCTCATACTTTTAGAAATCACCAAATCATCAAAGTATAAAACCATTCTTGATTTTGGGGCCCACCAAAGTATGGGTTCGCCGGGGTTAAACCAAGGAAAAATTCCACTTTTGTAGGCTAATAATAATCTTTCAGAAGATAGATCACCACCCTGAGCAAGTATCCCTTGAACAGAGGCTTGAGAAACAGGTGGAAAATATAATTCGGAAGAAATTTTATACATTTATATTGAAAAATTATAAGAAATTAATTGTATTAATTTAATATAAACAAAATTAACAATATCTTTATCAAAAAAAATTTAAATGAGAAAATTAGTACTCCTACTATTCCTTTTGTTTACTTCAAATTTTGTATTATCTCAAATAAAAGACAGTATTTCTAACGATTTAATGTATCAAAGTTTCACCAATAAAAATGGTGAAATTTACACCTTTAAAAAACCTCGTTTTTTTGAAATGATAACCAATATTCCAAAAAATGTTCAAAGTACATTTAATGATTTTGGCTACAAAGAAAACTTAATTGCACTAGGAGGGGCAACAGTTATGACAGTTGCAATAATTCCTGAAGACCAACATTTACTTGAACAATCTCGAATCCTTGGTGAACGCATAGGACTTAAAGACTTCGCAAAATATCATCATTTTGGTCCACTTGAAAATATACCTTCCGACTTAACATCGGCAATATATTTAATTGGAAATGGCACCACTCCATTATTAATGAGTATGGGGTTCGCAACATATGGTTTAATAAAAAAAGATTATCGTGCCCTTAATACTTCTACCGGTTTGGTTGAAAGTCTCTTAGTGTGTGGCGTTTTTAGTCAAACTATAAAAAGAATTTCAGGCAGACAAAGTCCAGCGCCAGCAATTACTGATGGGAATCCTGGAGGAGATTGGAATCCGTTTCCGAGCTTCAGTGCTTATGGAAAAAACACCCCGAATTATGACGCAATGCCATCGGGCCATGTAATGACTGCAACCGCGGCATTAAATGTGATATTAACAAATTATCCTGATAAAAAATGGATAAAACCTGTGGGTTACACTTTAATTGGTTTATTAGGATTTGAAATGGTTCAAGCTAATGTTCACTGGTATTCAGATTACCCGATTGCATTAGTTATGGGTTATATAATTGGTAAAAATGTTGCTAATAGTAAAATTAAAAAAACGAATTCAGCCATAGAAACTCCAAAAAAATTTACCTTTAATGTAAACGCTTCCAGAAGTTTTGGGTATAACTTTATTGGTGCAAACATCACTTTTTAATTCCAAAAAATGAAAGTTAAAATATATATTGTAATTGCCTTACTTATTTCATTTATTGGGAATGCACAACAAAAAGATTCAATTTCATTATTGATAAAAGAAGATAAACTTTCTTATAAGCAATTTATTATTCCAACTGTATTGATTTCTGGAGGATTACTAATGAAAAATACTCCTATGAATTCTAATTTACAAAACGATTTTAGAAAAGTACTTGGCCATGATTTTCATAATAAAATTGACGACTTTCTTCAATATGAAGCTGTTTTACAAATTTATGGTGGACGCTATTTAGGATTAAAATCGAAAAATAATGCACTACGACAAACCATAAATATTGTAGTGTCAAATGCTATTATGGGAGGTATTGTAAAATCAATGAAACACACATTTAAAGAAGTTCGTCCTGATGCATCTGATGAATATAGCTTTCCATCTGGACACACAGCTACCGCTTTTACAAATGCTTCGATATTATTTTATGAATATAAAGATGCTAATATTTGGTATGCAAGTAGCGGTTATTTATTTGCAACAGCAACAGGATTTTTAAGAATTGCTAACAATAGGCATTTTACTTCAGACGTTTTGGCCGGTGCTGGAATTGGAACAGCGGTAGGACTTGTAGTATCTTATTGGAGTCCGTTTAAATCGCTAACTTTTGGAAAAAATAAAACCCATGCCTTAATATATCCTCAAATAGGAACAAATTACGGCATAGGTCTATTAATTAAAAATTGATATTAATCAATTATAATATTAGAACGGCAAATCGTCGTGCTCTTCTTCATTAAAATTTTCAGCTGGAGCAAATGTTTCAGCAGCTGGCATTGGAGCAGCTTGCACAGGAGCAGCAGCGCCTAATTTTTCAACTCTCCAACCTTGAATTGCATTGAAATATTTTGTTACTCCTTGAGGATCAACCCATTCGCGACCTCTCAAATTGATAGAAACTTTTACAGCATCTCCAACTTGGTAATTATTTAATAAATCACATTTGTCTTGAACGAATTCAACTAAAATGTGTTGTGGATATTGCTCGTCAGTAGTGACCACTAATTCCCTTTTTAAGAAACTTCCGCTTCCTACATTTTTTGATTCCCCAAGCATTTTAATTTTCCCTGATATTTCCATTTTTCTTCTTTAATTTTATTTTGAATTATTTTGCTAATAGTACTTTCCATGCGGAATCTACATCGTTCTGATCTAAATATTCCTTTGCTTTTTTAAATTGTTTTGATTGATCATCAGAACTCAAAACACCTTTAACAGCAAAATTCTGTTTTACAAATATATTAATTTCTTCTATTGTAGGCAACGCCTCAATATTTCCTAATTTACCCAAATCGTTGCCATCGAAAATAGGACTTTCCTTAACAAAATTTGGGATTTGATCCACTCCTATTCCTAATGTTGTAATTGGTTTTGCAACTTCGAACAAACCTTGATTGGCTCTTGAATACCAGTTTCCTCCCATTCGTGAAACTAAATCAATTTTATAAGGATCAATATTTCCATTTTCATCCAAAACAGTTTCGCTAATGTGCATTTTTAAAATTTCACAAATAACTAAATTACCAGCTCCCCCTTGAGTTCCCAAACTAATAATCTCATTTACTTTGCATTCAAATTGAACTGGTGATTGTGCCACACGAAAAGGTTTAACCATTTCAGAGGGAATTGCTGTAAATCCTGCTTTTATAAATTCATTTACACCATCAGGATATTCAGTACTTGAAAGAGATGTTTGTTGAACTATATCAAAATTAACTACATTAATTACCACTTCGCGAGTCGCTTCAGCATTAATTAAAGTGTGTTTTATTGTATTGTCGCGAACACGTCTGGCGGGTGAAAATATCAATATTGGGGGATTAGAACTAAAAATATTGAAAAAACTAAACGGAGATAAATTTGGAACTCCATTTATATCAATAGTACTGGCAAAAGCAATAGGTCTAGGACCTACAGAACTTTGTAAATAGCCCTGTAATTTAGCAGAAGAAACGTCTTTTGGATCAATACTTATCATAAAAATCAATTTAAACAAATATAATAAATTTGGTTTCAAAAATGAAGTAATATTTTTTCAAATATTGATAATGGAATTACAATTTTGTTTTCTGTTATCTTAATCATATTATTTTATTATATTTATCGTTAATATTACTTTCAAAAGTAACTTATGCAGTTTTCAAACAAACGGAATTTTACTAGGTGGTTTATTATATTTTCCTCCTTTATCTTCATAGTTTTTATACTTTGGAACACTTATTCCTTTTTTCAAATTTTTAAAAATGAAGAACGTTTAAAAATGGAGTATTGGGCTGAAGCACAAAAAACCATCATTAACGCTGATATCAATACCGAAATAGAACTGCCAATTAAAATTATTGAAGAAAATAAAACTATTCCAATTATATTAACCAACGAAAAAGACAGTATTATTGGCTATAAAAATATTGACGAAAAATTAATGTCAATTTCTCATGAAGCGAAAACAATTTTAAAAAAATTAAAAAAAGAAAACGAACCCATAAAATTTGAATACATACCCGGAAAATTCCGAAATATCTACTATGGAAATTCCGATCGATTGAACAATCTCATCTATTTTCCAATCGCTTTTTTATTGATTATTTTACTCTTTGCACTTCTGGTATATAATTTTTATAGAAGTACTAAAATGGCTACAGAAAACAAACTTTGGGCTGGAATGGCTAAGGAAACAGCACATCAAATTGGAACTCCCCTTTCCTCACTAATTGGTTGGCTAGAGATATTAAAAGCAGAAAATGTTGCTGATTCTACTGTAGCAGAAATTGAAAAAGACATACAAAGGCTTCAAAATATTACAGATCGATTTTCTAAAATAGGTTCAGAACCTATTCTAGAAACCAAAGATATTATCTCAGAAACTGAAAATTCTTTTCAATATTTACAATCTAGATTTTCTAAGCAAGTTGAGTTTTCATTTAATGCTCCCAATTTCCCGGTTATGGTTTCTCTTAATCCAATTCTATTCAGTTGGATCATCGAGAACATTGTAAAAAATGCAATTGATGCTATGAGAGGAAAAGGAAAACTAGCTGTAGCAATTACTTTAGAAGGTGAATTTGTAAAAATAAATGTAACCGATTCGGGAAAAGGAATCCCAAAGAAGCAATTCAAAAAAATCTTTGAACCTGGTTTTACAACTAAAAAAAGAGGTTGGGGATTGGGTCTTTCTTTAACGAAAAGAATTGTTGAAGAATACCATGACGGAAAAATAAAAGTGCTGAATTCAGAGGTAAATAAAGGAACTACTTTTCAAATTAACTTTAGAAAAGCAAAATAAAATCTAATTATTTATAAATTTCCTTGGATTTTCAATGCCAAAGCAAGAAATTCTTCTTTGGATAAAGTGACTTTCTTTTGGAAACGAATATCTTCCATTTCATTCAGTGGAATCAGATGAACATGGGCGTGGGGAACTTCTAAACCGATAACACTCATGCCAATTCGCTTACAAGGAACTGTTTTTTCTAAAGCGATAGCCACTTTTTTTGAAAATTGCATTAAGCCTATATAAAGTTCCTCCTCAATGTCAAAAATCTTGTCAATTTCTTTTTTTGGAATGCATAAAGTATGTCCTTCAGCATTTGGATTTACATCTAAAAATGCTAAAAAATTATCATCTTCAGCGACTTTATAACATGGAATTTCTCCGTTTACGATTTTTGAAAAAATACTTGACATTGTTGAATTTGGATTTGATTAATCTCTAGAAACTTCCAAAATTTCAAATTTCAAAACACCATTTGGTACAGTAATTTCAGCAATTTCTCCTACAGATTTCCCTAATAAACCTTTACCAATTGGAGATGTTACAGAAATTTTTCCCGATTTTAAATCAGCTTCACTTTCAGCAACCAAAGTATATTTTAATTCCATAGAATTAGTTAAATTTTTGATTCTAACATTAGATAAAACCAAAACTTTTGAAACGTCCAATTGACTTTCATCTATTAATCTGGCGTTTGCATGTACCTCTTCCAATTTAGCAATTCTCATTTCTAGCATTCCTTGGGCTTCTTTTGCTGCATCATATTCGGCATTCTCTGACAAATCCCCTTTATCCCTAGCATCAGCAATATCTTGAGACGCTTTTGGTCTCATTACATTCTTCAAATAGTCCAATTCTTCTCTTAATTTCTTTAATCCCTCAGCGGTATAATAAGATACTTCACTCATAATTTAATCGTTTATATAAAATAGAAAAAATCCCATCGGGACGGGATTTCTTTTTACAAAGATAGTTGTTATTTTCTTTATTCAAATAAATATATGATAATCATATATAATTCAAAGTTAAATAATTTAAATTTGTTACCACAATTCTTTTAATAAAATTTTATTATGAAAAAATTACTTTTTGTTTTTTTGATATTTATTCTTTGCAATTGCAGTAATGATCAATTTAATAATAGCAACCCTTATATTCCAAATTATAGTTTTTCTATAGATATAAATACTGATTTGCCAACCTACAATAATCTGAAATTTGTGAGTAATGGAATGTATATTCCTAATGCTGGTGCTCGTGGAATTATTGTTTTTAATACCACTGGCACAGCCTATGTAGCCTATGATGCGGCATGTCCAAACCAAGCCTTAAGCGCCTGTTCTACTATGGTTGTAAATGGTATAAATGCAAAATGTAATTGCGATAATGCACTTTATAATCTATTTACAGGACAAAGTCCTGGTAAAGAATATCCTATGAAACCTTATCGTGTAGAAACAAGAGGCGCTATTATTCGAGTATATAATTAATATTTCAACGAAATTCCAGCTAAAAAATTTATTCCTGCTTGAGGATAATATCCAGCTCCGTCCATCGTAATTGTATTTCCTGGATTGGTCCAGGTGTCATCATAAGTATAATAATAACCATTTGAAACGTATTTAGTATTCAAAAGATTATTCACTAAAACAGAAAATAAGACCGATTTAAATACATTTTTAGTTTGGATTTCATAGGAAATATTTAAGTCGTTTACGAAATAACTCGGTAATTCTGAATTTACTGAATCAATATTTCCCATAAATTGTTTGCCAACAAACTTGGACAAAATACTAAATTGTAGGTTTTCGCTTGGCGCAAATGTTATGCAATTTCCTGCAACAATATTTGGAGAAAAAGCAATATTTGTGTTTCCTAAACTCACAAGATTTCCGTCTTTTTGAAAATAATAATCTTGATTTTTATTTTTGCTTAAAGCTATATTTGGTCTAAGTAACCATTTATTTGAAATGAAAATATTTGCATCTACTTCTAATCCTAAACGATAACTATCCCCAACATTTTCTCTTAATGGAGCTCCCACATCACTGAGAGCACCGGTTAATACCAACTGGTTTTTATAATTCATATAATATGCTGTAACATTAAGCTTTGACTTTTCTGTCGCCAATCTCCATCCTAATTCAAAATCATTCAATTCTTCTGGTTTAGGTTCTCCGCTAGTATAATCATCGCGGTTTGGTTCTCTATTGGCTCGTGCGAAAGAAAAATAAATCGTGTTTTTAGAATTTAAATCGTAGTTTAATCCTACCTTTGGATTGAAAAAAATAAAATTATCGTTCACAATTCCTGTTTCTAAACTATTTGCTTTGTAATGAACATTTCTAATTTGCAAATCTCCATAAAAACTAATTTTATCTGACAATTGAAAGTTTGCTTTTGCAAATAAATTTCCGTCTGTTTTTGTAGCAAAATCATCATAATAGCGATCTCCTAATTCACTTTGAGATGCAAAACGTGCCCAAATAACATTTCCAAAATGAGCTCCTTCATATTTATTGTAAGCTCCACCAATAACTAAATTTAACTTTTCATCTTTATAATTTGAGGAAAAAGTAGTTCCATAAAAATCATTATCCAGCCATTTTTGACGAATTAAATCGGTTGAAACTTCCGTTCCAACGGGCATCAACCCGTAATCTACGAAAGCCGCATCTTCAATATAGTTTTCAAAATATCCTTTTCCTTTGGTATAATGAAACGCCAAATTGGTATTCCATTTATCTGAAATTTTTTCGTTCCAATGCAATTGATAATGATCTTGCTGGTAGTTATCTGTTTCATTATCGTAGTAACGAATATTTCCAAACTCATCGGTATACATTCCAGCAGAGTTAAATGTTCTGTCACTTTCCAAAGTAGCTGCATCTATTCCATTCCAAGATTGATAGGTTTTTTCTTTTCCGCCAAATACAAGCGCTTTTATTAGGCTTGTTTTTCCGACATAGGTTCCTTGTAAAAAGTAAGATTTTAAATCAGAACTTGCTCGATCTACATAACCATCAGATTTTAAAACTGACATACGACCAGCAATTTCAAAACCTTGTGCCGAACTTATTTCATTATTCATTAATCCTGTGCTAAATTTTACGGTGTTTTTTCTAGAATTAAAACTCCCGCCAGAATTTGAAATTTCTCCGCAACTCGTTTTTGAATAATTATCAGTAAGCATATTTAAACTTGCTCCAAAAGCACCCGAGCCATTTGTTGAAGATCCAACGCCTCGTTGTAATTGAATACTTTCTAACGATGAAGCAAAATCGGGCATGTTCACCCAAAAAGTTCCTTGGCTTTCTGAATCGTTATAGGGAATTCCATTTATCGTAATATTTACTCTGGAAGCATCGCTTCCTCGAACTCGAATTCCAGTATAACCAATCCCGTTTCCAGCATCAGAAGTAGTTACTACAGACGGTAAATAATTCATCAAAATGGGAATATCCTGCCCTAAATTTCGGGTTTTAATTTCTTTTTTATTCAAATTAGTGAATGTAACCGGTGTCTTTGAATCTATTCGAATTGCTGAAATTAAAACAGCGTCAAGCTCGTTGATTTTTGTAGAATCTGACGGTTTCTCTTGTGAAAAAGCACAAAAAGAGATAAGAAAATATAAATAAGAAAATACACGAAGTGAAGATAGATTGTAAAATCGTCTGCAATTTGGTTGTAATTTGAAATTGTTTTTCATTCGTAAAATAGTTACGAATAACAAGGGGTAAATTATTCTATTGATAATTTAATATTCATTGAAAATAAGATATTTAATTCTATTTTCATTTTCCCTTGGCAGCATTACCTGCCCAGGTTCTTTGGGTATAATCTCAGCCAATACTCCTTTATGGAAACTAGCACCCCTTTGAGACAGGACAAAATTAATTATAAATTGTGAATTATGAATTATGAATTGCAATAAATTTAAAATTCAGGTTTCCTCCTGTTTTTCTTAATATCTGAAACGTTTTTTTTATCTTTAATTCGTTTTCTAATCACCGATTTTGGGATTTTGGTGGCCTTTCTAATTTTCGGAATATGCAATCCTTGTTCAATAATTGCTAAAAATCGTTTCGTAACAATTTCTTTATTTTTGAGTTGGCTTCTGTCTTCATCACAATTCAAAATCAAAATTTGGTCATTGGTGAGTCGGGTTGATAATTTTCTTTCGAGAATATTTTTTTCTTCATTTGAAAATGCATTAGAATTTTTTAAATCAAATGAAAGTACCACTTTTGAAGATACTTTATTGACGTTTTGTCCACCGGCACCGCTACTTCGGACTGCTTTAAATTGCAATTCGGAAATCAATTTTTCATTTTCCATGGGTGAATTTAATGATTTTGATGTGCCGGTTTCAATAAATCGTTGACCGTTTTCACTGGATTAAATGTAATTAACGGAACCTCAACAAAAATAGTAATCCAATTAGCCATTGCTCCATTCCATAAACCGGGCAATTCATAGGCTTTAATTGGTTTTCCGAATTTAGTTTTTTCAACAATAAAACCACTATTGTGATCGATGAAATTCTTAAAGTCAAACTTTAAACCTTTGTAATCTTTTAGTCCGCAAACCAAATCTACAGGATTAAAATGACTTGCATTACTTGCAATTAAAGTCTGTTTTTCATTGCTGAAATCAATTTGCGCCGATTCAACAATTTGCAAAGTATTATTTCCATTGACATCGGTTACCCAAAATGGACCACCGCCTGGTTCACCTTCATTTTTTACCATACCGCATACTCGAATTGGGCGGTTCAAGATTTCTTTTAAATAACTAATTTTATTTTCCAACGTATATTTTGAAAAATCAGCATTTACTTTATAATTTAAATGTTGTTCTATGAAATTAATCAATTGTGAAGTTTCATTTTCAACAATTGAATCTATTTTTGATAAATAAAAATATATTTTTTCTTGCAATTCTAATAAAAGTCCGGCCAAACCTCTTTTATAGAAAGCTATTGTTTTAGCTTGATTTAGTATTACATTATCAATATTTTTTATAAACAAAATATCAGCATCTAGGGAACTTAAATTTTCAATTAATGAACCATGTCCTCCGGGTCTGAATACTAATTTTCCGTTCTTGTCTCTGAAAGGTTTATTTTCAGAATCAACAGCTATGCTATCGGTATGTTTTTTTTGGTGAGAAAAAGCAATATTTATTTTAGTTCCTGAAGTTTCTTCAATTTTACTTTTAACTTTCAATAATGTATTTTCAAATTGTATTTTATGAGATTCTGAAACCGTGAAATGTAAATTTGAAACTCCATTTGCAGAAGCATATAAAACACTTTCTTTTAAATGTTCCTCTATTGGAGTTACAACATGATTCTGATATTGATGAAAAGGTAAAACTCCTTTGGGTTTGTTTGAAAAGTCAAAGTGGTTTTCGTCCAACATCAATTTTATGAAATAATAATACTGTTGGTCTTTATTCCAAGTTTTAAAATCAGGAAATTCTTTTAAAAGCTTGCTCTGAATAACTTTGAAGAATGGAAATTTTTCCAATCCAGCTAAGAAAACCATTAACTCAATTGCACTTTTCCGATTGATATAGGCATTTACAGTTTCGTTTTCTGAATCAAATTCATTTATAAATTCATTTAAAAACTTGAACATTCTGCTTGCCGCCCCCGAAGCTGGAATGAACTTCTTAAGCTTAAAATTGTCTTTTTTAGAATCAAATAATGAGGAATAGCTTTGAAATTCATCATCAGTTAACTTAATAATTCCGTCATTAATAACTGCGGGACGATTTAAATTGGCTTTTGGAATTCCATTTTTATAAATTGAAAGTTGCTTTTCAATTTTAGCCAATGGAACTTCCGATTCTAAAATCTGAAGGAAATCGTGTGAAGAAAATCCGAGTTCTTTCGCTATGGTTAAACCTTCAATTATTGCAACAGCTTTTTGAAATCTAGCTTCTTGATTTCCTGTTAGTATTATAAATGGTTTATTATTTTCAATTAATGCCTGTTTGAATATTTTAAAGGTAATTTCTCTGTCATTTGGAGAATCGCGCAAATCGTCTTTCTCCCAAGGCACATCAATATCAGTTAGAAAAAACAGATCGTACTTGTGCTTTCGGGCGGCTTTATCCAATTTAGAATCACAAAAACCATAATAAATTTCCGAAAAAACTTTGGTTGTCATTAGGCAAGTATCTACAAAAAGGTAACTATTTGCTTTTTGTAAAGCACTATTTTCGAGTTTGATTTGTCCTAAAGCGATAGGCAATAAATCTTCAGGAGAACAAATTTCCTTTTTTAAATCCCATTTTTGTTGCAAATAATCACGCGCAAATTCCGGCGCCCATTTCGTATTGAAATGATTCGCTAACTGATTGGACAAGGTGGTTTTCCCTGTGCTTTCAGGTCCGTAAACGGCAATTTTTATTATTTCGTTTCCAGGGAGCTGGAGTTGTTTAAGGTTTTCTTCCATTCTAAATAGCCGTATATGGCGATGATTGTAAATATAATATATTGAAAGCTTGTAAAGGTATATCCCTTAAAAAAATACATTGGAACGGATATAGTATTTCCAATAATCCATAAAATCCAATTTTCAATTTTTCTTTTAGCCATGAGCCACATCCCTACAAAGAAAATTCCAGTAACTATAGTGTCTACATAAGCTGACCATGTTGTAAATTTATTAAAAAATAAATAGACCACAACTACGAACGCTATTGTTAACGTAAATATTACAAAAGCAAGACCTTTTTCCTTTTTTGTAATTCTTGAAATTGGGAATTCATCGGTGCCTTCTTTTTTTCTTGTCCAAACATACCAACCGTAAACACTCATTACAACGTAGTATCCATTAATCATCATATCCCCCAATAATGACCATTTCCAAAGTAAATAAACATAAATTGATGTATTTATAATGCCTGTTGGAAATACTAGAATATTATTTTTTTTAGCAAACCAAACGCTTAGAATTCCGAATATCACTGCAGTAATTTCAAGAAAAATCTCAATTGTTGGGTAATTGTCGTATTGATGAAAAAGGAATTCTATCATTGATTATTTATTTTTTTGGAAGGCATAAACCAAAGTAAAGTTATCAATTTCAATAAAATGATACTTGAATTGGATTGAATTGTTTTGAAAATGTAAATCTGCAATTCCTGATGGGTCTTGTATATCAAATGGTTGTACGTAAATATGATCTTTAAAACTAATTCCGGCTTCGTTTCTAATTTTGAAGATAGATTCCTTCACGCCCCAAATAACTGTTAGCTTTCTGATATAATCTTGGTTTTCTTTATCTAATAAATCCAATTCATTTTCAGCAAATTTAGGTGCAATTTTAATGATTTTTTCTCGTTGCAATTCAATATCGATTCCTGTAATTTCATCACTGATGATTATGGTTGCATACTCGTGGGAGTGGGAAATAGAAATGTATTTGCCGTCTTTTAGATGGGGTTTCCCAAATTGATCGTATTCTAAATCAAAATCGGTGTAACCTTTTAATTGCAATAATTTACGGACACTTAGAAAAGCACGTTGGTGCAATTCTGACTTCATTCTGTTGTGTCTTTTTTGGTTTATTGCGTTTAAAGTAACTTCTGTAGACAATTCTGCCAACGATTCGGTGATGTTCCAAACGAGAATTTCGGTAGTTGGGTTAAAATTTATTGTTTTTAGAAGTGGCATTAGATTAATTGTGAATTATGAATTATAAATTAAATTTAAGTTCTTTTAATTTCTAGTTAATGCTAGCCCTGATAGCAGCGGTATCCTCTTGTGGCGGGGTTAGCCAAAAGTGATATAGCGGATAGCAGGAAATAGCTTCAAAAAACGAAATAAGCATTATATTGATTTAAAATTCAAGTCTTTACATAATAAACATTTCATAAAAAGTTGTAAAAATTATTAAATGACAAAGTTAATACCTAAATTTGCAAAAAAATACAAATACAAATATACTATAAATGAGTACAGCAACTATGCCTTATGTGGCTTACAAAGTGAAAGATATTTCTCTAGCGGCTTGGGGAAGAAAAGAAATTGAATTAGCAGAAGCTGAAATGCCAGGATTAATGGCGCTACGTGCTGAATACAAAGACGAACAACCACTTAAAGGGGCTCGTATTGCAGGATGTTTGCACATGACAATTCAAACAGCGGTTTTAATTGAAACTTTAGTTGCTTTGGGTGCAGAAGTTACTTGGAGTTCTTGTAATATTTTCTCTACTCAGGATCAGGCTGCTGCAGCTATTGCTGCTGCTGGAATTCAAGTATATGCATGGAAAGGTCTTGACGAAGCTTCTTTTGACTGGTGTATTGAGCAAACGTTATTTTTTGGTGAAGACAGAAAGCCATTGAATATGATTTTGGATGATGGTGGAGATTTAACCAATATGGTTTTCGACCGTTACCCAGAATTAATACCTGGAATTAAAGGTTTGTCAGAAGAAACTACCACTGGAGTTCACCGTTTATATGAAAGAATGAAAAACGGAACTTTGTATATGCCAGCAATTAATGTAAATGACTCGGTTACAAAATCGAAATTTGATAATAAATATGGTTGTAAAGAAAGTGCTGTTGATGCGGTTCGTCGTGCTACTGATATTATGTTAGCTGGAAAAAGAGTAATCGTTTGTGGTTATGGCGACGTTGGAAAAGGTACTGCTGCTTCATTTAGAGGTGCCGGATCTATTGTAACGGTTACTGAAATTGACCCTATTTGTGCTTTACAAGCGGCAATGGATGGTTTTGAAGTTAAAAGATTAGATACAGTAATCAAAACTGCCGATATTATTATTACTACTACTGGGAATAAAGATATTGTTTTGGGTTCTCACTTTGAGAAAATGAAAGACAAAACTATCGTTTGTAATATTGGACATTTTGATAACGAAATTGATATGGCTTGGTTGAACAAAAACCACGGTGCTTCAAAAGTTGAAATCAAACCACAAGTTGACAAATATACTATTGCTGGAAATGACATTATTATTTTGGCTGAAGGTCGTTTGGTAAACCTTGGTTGCGCTACTGGGCACCCGAGTTTTGTAATGAGTAACTCGTTTACGAACCAAACATTGGCTCAAATTGAATTGTGGAAAAATAGCGCGGCATACAAAAATGAAGTTTATATGTTACCAAAACATTTAGATGAAAAAGTGGCGAGGTTGCACTTGGCAAAATTAGGTGTTGAACTGGAAACTTTACGTCAAGACCAAGCGGAATATATTGGTGTGGAAGTTCAAGGTCCATTCAAACCAGAATACTACAGATATTAATCAGAAATTCTTAGAAAGTTAGATTTCGAAATAATTAGATAAACTCTTGCACGAAACTGAATTAAATTCAGTTTGAATGTGAGGGTTTTTTATTTGTTAACGTTAAAATTTATTGTAATTATTTTATATTTTAGCTAAATAATTAATAGGCGTTTCAAAGGATTAAATCATAAGGTTTACAAGCTTTTTAGTCCCGTCAAAAAAAGAAAAATAAATATGACTGAAGCAATAATTCCCTTACTTTCTTTAATTGCACTTGAAGTAATTCTTGGAATTGATAATATTATTTTTATTTCTATTTTGGCAGACAAATTGCCAGATAACCAAAGAAACAAACTTCGATATTGGGGAATTGGTTTGGCTATGGTTATGAGACTTCTACTTTTAGCTTTTATAGCTTGGATATTAAAACTAGACCAAACGCTTTTCACTTTCAATAATACTAACTTTTCAGGAAAGGACTTAATTATAATTTTTGGTGGACTTTTCTTAATTTATAAAAGCACCAAAGAAATTTACCACAAAACCGAAATTTTAAATGAAAATATTCCAATCGTTCCCAAAAACAGTGGTTTTAGAAGATTATTATTAGAAGTAATTCTATTGGATATCGTGTTCTCAATCGATTCAATAATTACTGCGGTTGGAATGGTTCAGGAACTTTGGGTTATGTATACAGCGGTAATTGTTACAGTAATTATTATGCTATTTGCTTCTAAACCAATTAGTGAATTTATAAAAAAACACCCGTCTTTTAAAATATTAGCATTGTGCTTTTTAATGATGATTGGAGCTTCTTTGCTTGCTGAAGGGTTTCACTTTGAAATCCCAAAAGGCTATATATATTTTTCAATGGCATTCGCATTTTTAGTTGATGTTGTTCAAATGAAAACTATAAAAAACAATTAAATGAGACTATTTTTTATAGCAGTAATTTCTTTGTTTTTTTCTTCAAATGTAGTGGTAGCTCAAAATTTTGATCTTGGGAGTTGGAATATTCTAAATATTAAATACAATCAAAACGAAAAATGGAGTTTTTTTGGAGAAGCACAATTACGATCATTAAAATTCTATAATAATTTCCATTACTATGAATATAAAGGGGGAATTAACCTTAAAGTTCATAAAAATGTAAAGCTGACTTTAGGAGCAGGAAGTTACCAAACCTATAATGAAGGGGGAAATTTTGTTTTGCCAAAAAACAATAATGAATTTAGACTTTGGCCCCAAGCTGTCCTTTTTCAATCATTAGGGAATTTCAAAATTGAACAACGATATCGATCGGAATTAAGATTTACAAGCAATGGTTATCGCAATCGGTTCCGATATCGACTTGGTGTTTCATACCCTTTTGGAAAAGAACAAGACAAATACAAACCATTTCAGATTAGTGCAAGCAATGAACTTTTTTTCACGAACACAGAGCCTTATTTTGAAAGGAATCGAATGCAAGTTACATTAAATTACAAACCTTCAAAAGCAACGACTTTGCAAATTGGCTATTTACATCAGTTTGACTACAAAATAAATGATGAAACGGGTCGTGACTTTTTACAATTAGGATATTTCATTGAAATATTTAAAAAATCATCTCCAAATTCAACTATTGATACAGATATTAAAGACAATTAATAAGTCTTATTGCACTTTGAATATAGATTTAAAGGTGTAATGTGTTGTTTATTTCCCCAAAACTTCCAATTGTACCTTTTTAGTAAGGCTTTTAAAAACCAAATCGTAGGAATGGTCAATCAGTTCTTTTATTAAAGAATCGGGTAATTCACGATTTATTTCAATGGTGTTCCAGTGAATTTTACTCATGTGCCAGCCCGGTTTTATGTCGTCATATTCCGCTCTTAACTCTTCAGCATATTCAGGATTGCATTTCAAGTTTACAGTCGGATTTCCCTTTTCCCATTCGTTTAATGACGATAAAGCAAACATTTTTCCGCCTACCTTAAACACCAAAGTTTCTTGGTCAAAAGGAAAATGTTCGGTTACGCCTTTTTTTGAAAGACAATATTCGTAATAGGTTTCTAAATTCATTTTTTTATTTCGAACAAAATTGGTTTGCTAGGACTTGCATCATTTTCAAATGACGCGATTTGCAAATTCAATAAATAACTACCGTCTTTCACTTCATCATTTACAAAAATCATTTCTGTAATAGTGGAATTTATTCTAGCATCTTCATTTAAATGCATTACATTTTTCACATTCCAAAAAGCTTTGTGTGCCAATAATTTTCCTTCATCGTGTTCTTTATCCACGCTTGGTAAATCGATAAGCAAATGTTGGATACCGCTTTCGCAAATAAAAATTGCAGCTTCTTCTGACAAATAAGGTGGATTGGTATGAGAATATTTCTTTGATACTTTATCGGAATTATTAGGCAGCGTGCGGATGATAATGGCTTCAGGAAAACTTCCTTTGAGGGCATTTTCAATTTGATTTTTGGTGATTACCAAATCGTCATTTTGGGATTCAGGTTCAACTGAAATCAATTCAGCCATAAAGAAAAACTGCTTAAGGGATTGGTTTATCGAGTAAAAATCGTTAGTGATATGTCCCAAACATTCGGTGTGTGTTCCGTGTCCGTGAGGATTAAAAAAGATATTATTGAAATTCGTTGAGGATTTCCCTTCTGAAACTTTCCCAATCCAATCGCCAAAAACAACCGGTTCAATTACTGGTTTTTCAATGTACCATGCAATTGGATTTTCATCGGTATTGGACAATGAAATGGAGATATCAATGGGTTTTGATAAGTCAACTTCGAAATTATTTATTTTTGCTATCATTTATGCTGAACTCGTTTCAGCATCTTACCAACTTAACGAAATCCTGTTGATTAGATACTTTATTATAACTCCAAATATAAATCTTTTAATTCGGGATTTAAAACTTTTACTAAATTCCATTTCCAATCTTTATGCCAGTTCTTTAATTGTTTTTCTCTAACAAAAGCATCTTTATAATCCACGAATTCTTCAAAATAAATTAGAACTGTTGCATTATACTTCTTAGTGAAAACTGCACCAGTTCCTTTTTTGTGATGTCCCATTCTACTTTTTAAATTTTTTGTAGCACCAACATATAGAACTTTAAAATTTTTATTAGTTGTTATATAAACATATCCTTTCTCCATAATTCTTAATAATATTTTTATTAATCAAGATAATGATTAAAAGATGCTGAAACTAGTTCAAAAGATGCTGAAACTAGTTCAAAAGATGCTGAAACTAGTTCAAAAGATGCTGAAACTAGTTCCTGAAACTAGTTCAGCATAAACAAATCTGATGCAATTCCATCAGTCAAAAACTTACCTTTTTTTGTAGGTTTTAAAATATTATCTTTTAAAATTAACAAATCGTCATTTAGGAATTTCTGAACTTGTTTCATCAAATAATCCAAGTAAGTAATTCCAAATTCTGTTTCGATATTATCTAATGAAACTCCCCAAATAGTTCGTAATCCCGTCATAATATATTCATTATATCGATCGGATATCGATAGGGTTTCTACTTCATTTGGAAGTTGGTTTTCTTGAATTGCCTTAATATAAAGTGAATTGTTAGATACATTCCAACTTCTAGAAATCCTATTATAACTGTGTGCTGAGGGACCAATTCCGATGTATTTTTTTCCTAACCAATACGAAGAATTATTTTTAGAAAAATAATTTACTTTTCCGAAATTTGACAATTCATAATGTATAAAATCATTTGCTTCTAGCAATTCTACTAAAATAGAAAAGTGTTCTTGCGCAACCTCATCTTTGGGGTTTTTGATTGCACCATTTTGAATTAATTTATGAAGGGCGGTTTTAGGTTCTACCGTTAAAGCATAACTTGAAATATGTGGAATACCAAAAGACAAAGCGATTTCAATATTTTTTTTCCAAATTTCACTGGTCATCCCTGGGATTCCATATATCAAGTCGAGTGAAATATTATCGAAATATTGGGTTGCGATTTCCAAACATTTTATTGCCTCCTCAGCATTGTGAGCGCGATTCAACAGCTTTAAATCGTCTTCAAAAAAAGATTGAATTCCAATGCTCAATCGGTTGATTTTGGTTCTTGACAATTCGATTATTCGGTCTTCGGATAAATCATCTGGGTTGGCTTCCAATGTAATTTCGGGGTTTTCAATAATTGAATAATTATCATAGACAGTTTCAATAAGAAATCTTAAATCTGCAATTTGCAAAATTGAAGGTGTTCCGCCGCCAAAATAAATGGTTTCAACTATTTCATTCTCAAATTCTGTTTTTCGCAACTTCAATTCATTGGCAAGAGCCAAAATCATTTCGTCTTTCTTTTTCATGGAAGTCGAAAAATGAAAGTCACAATAATGACAAGCTTGTTTGCAAAAAGGGATATGAATGTAGATTCCGCTCATGCTATTTTTTTACACGAGATTCATTATTTTTTACAAAAGCATCCCAACCCGTATAACTTTTTTCGCCAACTGTTTTTCCAGAATTGAAAAAATGACACACAGCTGCTGCTAATCCATCGGTGGAATCTAAATTTTTAGGCAATACTTTAAGCCTTAGAAGTTGTTGTAACATTTTTGCGACTTGCTCCTTACTGGCATTTCCGTTTCCGGTGATGGCCATTTTTATTTTTTTAGGTTCGTATTCGGTGATTGGAATATCTCGCGAAAGTCCTGCTGCCATTGCTACACCTTGCGCACGTCCAAGTTTTAACATAGATTGCACATTTTTCCCAAAAAAAGGCGCTTCAATTGCTATTTCATCAGGATGGTGGGTTTCGATTAATTCAATTGTTCTCTCAAAAATGATTTTTAATCGTTGGTAATGATTGTCATATTTTGATAATTGTAGTTCATTTAATTGCAAGAACTCCATGTTTTTTCCAATTACTTTAATCAAGCCAAATCCCATGATGGTGGTTCCTGGATCAATTCCTAATATAATTCTCTCTTTTGTCAATTTTGAATTTGTTTCGTGGTTTATTTAGTACTTTAGCTCAATAAATAAATTATTTTTTTTAAATTAGAATATTCTGATGCAATCTATTTCACACAAAGCTAATCAATTACTTTTTCTTTTAATCAAACTTTTAATTGTTGGATGTGCATTTTATTTTATTTATAACCAATTGGCAAATAATAATCAACTGAATTGGGAATTATTTTTAGAGAAATTTAATAAAAATAAATCAGTCTTAGGAATTTCCTTTCTATTTTTTTTGAGTCTATTGAATCGGTTTTTTGAAATTCTAAAATGGCAAAATTTAGTTTCATTTATTAAAAAAATATCACTTTTTGAAGCTACAAATCAGGTTTTGAGTGCTTTAACTGCTGGATTATTTACTCCAAATGGTATTGGAGAATATGCTGGAAAGGCCTTGTTTTTTGAAAAAAATCAAACAAAGAATGTTATTTTTTTGAATTTGATTTGCAATGGCGTTCAAGTATTGGTGAGTTTGTTTTTTGGAATAATTGGACTGTTCTATTTGGGTTATTTCAAATGGGATTTAATTTTGATTGCTACCATAATAGGAGTTTTAAGCCTCGGTTTTACTTTAAAAAAGTTTGATATTAAAGGTTATTCTATTGAAAAAATAATTCAAAAACTGAATGGAATTCCAAAGAAAATTCATCAAAAAAACTTTTACTTAGCTGTTTGCAGATACTTGGTTTTTTCTCACCAATACTACTTTTTATTTTTAGCATTTGATGTGCAGCTTCCCTATTTTACTTTGATGGCAGTAATTTCAAGTGTTTATTTTTTAGCGTCTTCATTACCTACTTTTCAATTTTTTGATTTTGCAGTGAAGGGGAGTGTGGCTTTATTTTTCTTTGGAATATTAGGGGTAAACGAATGGGTTGTAATTTTTATAAGTACAATATTTTGGTTTTTAAATTTGGTAATTCCAGCGATAATTGGGAGTTATTTTGTATTGGTATTTAAACGTAAATAACTATTCTGATTTAATTATTACCGGTAATATAAATTGTGTTGTAACAGGAAGTCCTCTTTTAGTGGCTGGATTAACTTTAGGAAAATTTACCAATCTAGATTTTAAAATACTATCAATTTTAATAGTATCGTATGCGGTGCTGTCTTTCGGGAACTGGGGTTCGAATTTCATGGTCGAATTTGGAAACACAGTAACTTTTACCTCTATTGTATCTAATTCAGGATATAAAGTAGCTAGCGTATCTGAAGTTAATTTTTCTTGAATAGTTTGGGTTAGAAATTCGAAAAAACACTGTTTTTGCAATCTTTCATCTTTAATTTTATCACATTCTGAAAAAGAAGGGAACTCATCAACTTCATTCCAATTGATGGCATTTAGCTCTTTATCTAATAGCTCTTTTTTGGAAGGAACTTCCCCACCAAAATATTGGCAGGAAGAAATCAAAATAAGAAATATAAAACCGAAGGCCTTTTTCATTTGTAATTACAATTAATATTTCAAAATTAAGGAATTAAAATTTGGCATACCAACAATTGCTTTAAAAAGTAAAAACCCTCGATGGAGGGTTTAAAAATTCTTATAATTATTGACTAATTAACAAGTAATTTCTTAACTATCTTATCATTGTTATCGGTTTGAACTTCTATAAAATAAATTCCTGGATTAACCGATGATAAATCTACTGTGTCAGTTGTAACAGCATCGTTGGCCTTTTTCTGTAAAATCATTTTTCCAAGTACATCATAAACTGAAATAGTTGAAATTGAATTGGTACTGTCTTTTAAAGAAACAGTTACAAAATCTGAAGCTGGATTTGGGTAGAACACAAAACTTCCGTTTTCAAATTCGTCAAATGATAATACAGTTACAAATTGAGTTTGGAAAGTATTGGTAATAATTGGTGGATTGAAATCAAAATAGATAGCTGCAGTATTTGGAATTATGTCTCCTATAGCATAACCTGGTTTTGGCTTGATTTTGAATTGTATATATCCGTTGGATGCTATTGGATCCATTGAAGTTGCAGGCAACTCAATATTGTCAAATTTCCAATTGATATTATTTCCAATTCTATCCATTACATAATTGTGACTTGCGCTTTCCATTTTAATGGAATTCTCGTCAAGTTTAGAATCCAATATATCATTAACTCGAACATTTATGGCGCTTGCCGTTCCAGTATTTTCAAAACGAATGGTATACGTTAGAAAGTCATTTGCTGAAAAGCTAGAATGCAAAATTTGTTCTCCATGTGCTTCCATTTTATCATTTGGATCATAAGACCCAATAATTATTTGACTAACTGTTGCCGTGTTATTCGCCGGAACCACATCTCCTGTTAAAGGGGTAATTGAAACTGAATTGGTTACTAAATTACCCAAAGAAACTGTAGGAATAGTTGGAACTTGCATAGTAACCGTTATCATTCTTATTTCAAAAGGTAATAGGTTGGTGAAATTATACGTAAAACCTGTTGGTGTTAATACCGCTCCTGCTTGAGAATTTCCGGTTATGGTTACTATTGCATCTTTATTAAATGTTATAGTTCCTGAAGAAACTGTTTGAGTTCCTAAATTAGAATAAATAATTCTATTGGTATACGAAAAACCTGGTCTTGGTTGTTGCGTTGGAACTAAAATTGTTGCTAAATCAGCATAGTTATTGGTAACTCGTACAGGGAAATTGTAAACCTGCATTCCTGCTCCCACTATTATATTCACATTTGAATATGATCCTGGAATCACAGAATAATTTGCGGTATAACTTGAATTAATTGTATAACTAATATTGTAAGAATTGGCAGGGTTAATATCATAAATATTATAAACTCCTGTTGGTGCCGTAATATTGTGGATTGTTCCATTTTGGTTTACTTCATAATGAAATTGTCCTAAAGGGAAATTTTGTTCCCCTGTATCTTGAGTTCCATTTGAATTCAAATCTAAAAATGCGTTCAAACGCAATCCAGAACAATTAATTGCTCCAGTGGTAGTTTGCAGTTCCGTGATTTTAATAAATCCAGCACGATTACTGAAGTTCGTAGTCATAATTAAGTAGTACTGACCTGGCAATGCATTTGGAATTACTGGATATTCAATTGATGAGGCAGAATAACTACAGCTTACAATTTTATCTGCAGTTAGTTGTCCATTACAAGGTGTTGTTGGGTTAGAAAAAGGACCATAACAAATGTAATCTACGTCCAAACTTCCAGCAGAATTCATAAAACTAATATCGGTACTTTGTTGGATCATTAAATTGATGTTACCCGCTCTACTTATAGGTAAATAAAACCAAGTAGGGTTTGGTCTTGAACCAAGGCATCCGTAATTATTTCCGGTTTGAGCTTGAATTCCTTGATGGGTATTTGCAAATGGAACTCCTAAAGCACTACACAATGAATTTGCGGTATTACACACATAGGCATTATTACAAACGGCATAAGCAATTGCGTTAAATCTAAAAATCTTATCACAAGTAGTTGGATTGATTTCTCTAACAAAAATGGCCGTAGTTGGCGATTGAGTTCCCACATTAAATACTGCAGGATTCGTAATTGGAACAACTCTATTTTGGGCATTTGCCAAAGATGTATAATATTCTAAAACAAAAGTGGAATTTATTTGAGCTTGAATAGAAGTCAAATTAAAGGTTACTACAGAGTCATTATTATCATCACACTGAGTCATATCAGTTAAAACAAGAACAGTTGATTCATACTCGGAGGCAATTATTGAAAAACCAGTTACTTGAAAAGTATTATCAGCTAAATTCGTTACCCTTGCAAATATAACTTGCGACGAAGTTGTTATACAAAATTGACTAGGATTTGAAATAACATTAGTATTGTTGGTTGCGTTAGCTTGAGATGTAAAATAAGTAACAGAATAAGCTGATGGATTTAAATTGGCTAAAATTATTGAAGAATTTGAGGTTAAATCAAAACAAGCTTGTCCATTATTTTGACATTGAGTTAAATTTACTGGCTGCCCAATTACTGGCCCACAAGGCAGGGTAGTAATTGAAATTGGCGTAGACCACGCACTAATGCTATTATTTCCACAAATAGCTCTAACATAGGCATTATATATTGTACCACAATTTAAATTATTAATTACAAATGGAATAGTCGTGGTAATAACTCCCTGAGTGGTTGCCGAAGGAGATGGGGTGTTTAAAGTAGCTACGTATACTTCATATTGATTGGAAGCACTTGAACCAACCCAATTTAATACGGCAGATGTGGCTGAAATATTTGATGTAGTGATAGCATCTGGAATAGAACAAGTAACTGCACAAGATTGAATCATTAATACCAATTGTGAAACACAAAAACATCCAGCACTAGTTTGAACTCTAACATAAATTACCTCTTGGTAGGGAGTAATATTAGTGTAAGGTGAGGTTTGATTTAAAGAGTTAGTATTTGCTTGTGCATCTGCTTGAGTTCTAAAATAGGAAACTGTATATTGATTGCTCATTGAAAAATACGGATTGAAACTGGACAATGGAGAAGTAGTTGTTAATCCATTTACTGTTCCATCGTTGTCACAAATATTCATGGAATAGGTGATCACTGCTGGTTTAGGATTTACAATTAAGTAATAAGTAATAATTTGAGATTGATTCGTAGTAATATTGATCACTTTTGCAAAAATCAACTGAGTATTTACAACCGTATTAATATAAGTATTGGGCAATGGATTAGCTCCCGTTAAGGCATCACTTTGAGATAAATGGTGTGTTACTAAAAGTGTTGGAGTTATTTGACCTACAATTTCTCCAGATATTGCAGCCATTGAGAAAGATGCAAACCCGTCGTAATTATCATCACAAACTTTATTATTAACCGTTGGTTGATTTAAACCTGAGATTTGTCCAAAGAAGGCTATTGAGGTAAAAAGTAATATAAATAGTATAATTTTTTTCATATAAATAAAATTCAATTTTTATTTAAAAAAAGGATTTGATTTTAAAGTAATCGGTAGCAAGATACGAAAATATTTAAATTTAGTAATTTATTTGAAATTATTGAAGGAATTTTAGCTTGAATTATTCGGGAATAAAAAACACTAACTATTTTATATGTAAGTAGTTAGGGTTAATAAATTTACCCGAAGCCATTCAACCTAAAATGGTTTGACTCCCTTCTAAAACGAAAAAAGCGCTACTTTTCAGTAACGCTTTTGTACCCGAAGCCGGAGTCGAACCGGCACGGTTTCCCACAGGTGTTTGAGACCAGCGCGTCTACCAATTCCGCCATTCGGGCCTGACAGACCTAAAAAATAGTAATTAAAAAAACTACTTTTTTTACGCAATAAAATTAAAGTGTTAGATAAAACCACCTTAAATTCCTTTAACACGGTGCAAATGTAGAAATTATATTTACATTAAATATACAAAATACTCTAAATTTTCCTTTCCTACTTCAATTTTATTACTAAATTTGCAGCTCGGTAAAACCAAACACAACTAACTAACTACATCCGAGGCATTTATAATAATTAGGTCGTTTTTTATTCAATAGCCTAATTATAAAGGGTGTCAAGGAATAAAACAACAGTTTAAAATGGCACATCAAGAACCAGATGCAAAAATATTTGCGTGTTCCCAAAGTGTATATTTGGCGGAACAAATAGCCAAAAGCTATGGAATGCCGTTAGGTAAAGTTACGTTCTCTAAATATAGTGATGGTGAATTCCAGCCCTCTTTCGAGGAGTCAATAAGAGGAATTCGAGTTTTTATTGTTTGTTCTACTTTTCCAAGCTCAGATAATCTGATGGAATTGTTGCTGATGATAGACGCTGCTAAAAGAGCCTCGGCAAGACATATTACTGCGGTTATCCCTTACTTCGGTTGGGCAAGACAAGACAGAAAAGATAAGCCAAGAGTTCCAATTGGAGCAAAACTTACTGCAAAATTGTTAGAAACTGCAGGAGCTACAAGAATCATGACTATGGATTTGCATGCAGATCAAATTCAAGGATTCTTTGAAAAACCAGTAGATCACTTGTTTGCGTCAACTATATTTTTACCTTACGTAAAAAGTTTAAATTTAGATAATTTGACAATAGCTTCTCCTGATATGGGAGGTTCTAAAAGAGCTTATGCCTATTCTAAATTTTTAGAATCTGATGTTGTAATTTGTTATAAACAAAGAAAAATCGCCAACTTAATTGATACAATGGAATTGATTGGTGAAGTTAAAGGTAGAAATGTAATCCTTGTAGATGACATGATTGATACAGGAGGAACATTGGCAAAAGCCGCGGATTTAATGATTGAAAAAGGAGCTTTGAGCGTAAGAGCAATTTGTACTCACCCCATTTTATCAGGTGGTGCGTATGAGAAAATTGAAAACTCAAAATTACTTGAATTAATAGTTACTGACTCAATTCCTTTAAAACAGGAATCCAAAAAAATAAGAGTCGTAAGTTGTGCGCCACTTTTTGCTGAAGTAATGCAAATGGTTCAAAACAACACTTCCATTAGTGGAAAATTTTTGATGTAAATCAAAATAAGCTAAAAGCTTAAAATTTGTATTTTATAATTATTAACTATATATTTTTACAATGAAATCGATTACAATTAAAGGATCAGAAAGAGAAAGCGTGGGCAAAGCTGCTACTAAAGCCTTACGTAATGCTGGAGCGGTTCCTTGCGTTTTATACGGAGGAGATCAACCAGTTCATTTCTCAGCAGAAGAAAGAGCATTTCAAAAGTTGATTTACACTCCAAACGCACACACAGTTGTGATTGAATTAGGTGAAGGTAAATCATACAATGCAGTTTTACAAGATGTTCAAGTTCACCCTACTACAGACAAACTTTTACACATTGACTTCTTTCAATTATTTGATAATAAA
>RFPP01000014.1 GCA_009926065.1 Flavobacteriaceae bacterium | reverse complement strand
ATCGCTGATGCAATTAACAAAATTGGATTTGGTCTTGTAATTTACAATTTAGCTCAAAAATCACAAAAAGATTAATTAGGTTCCCCGTTTACATACAACCGTCTTGTGAAAACAAGACGGTTTTTTTTTGTATTTTTTATTCAGTTAAAGTTATTTCAAATATTTTTTCCCATTTTTTCCCTGTCACAAAAATGGTTTTTGTTTTTGGGTTATATGCAATACCATTCAAAACTTCAGCTTCTGAATGTTTAATAAACTTGCGCAATCCTGCCAAATTAATTATACTTTCTACTTTTCCATTTTCAGGATTTACAACAGCAATTGCGTCTTTTTGCCATATATTACAGTATATTTTACCGTTGATATATTCCAATTCATTAACACTTTTTATTTTGCTACTTCCAGAATAGACATTCACATAATCAATCATTTTTTGATTCAATGGATTCATTTTCCATATTTTCTCTGTTCCATCAGATTGATATATTATCTTTCCATCATTTGTCATTCCCCAACCCTCAATTGGCTTATCATAGTCAAATATTTTCTCTACTTTCCAAGTATCAACATTGTAAATAAAACCCTTTTTTTCTTCCCAAGTCAATTGATATAACTTGTTGTTAATTATAGTAATTCCTTCACCAAAGTAGCTATCATCCAATTTTGTAAACTTTAATATTTTTCCAGTTTTATAATCTGTTTTTAACAATTTTGAAAATCCACGAAGTCCTGTTCCTTCAAATAATGTATCTCTAAAAAATTCTAAACCTTCGGTAAATGAAGAGGTATCGTGAGGATATGTATTTACGATTTTATAATTTATTAATTTTGGAGTTACATTTGAAACTAATTCTACCCTTGAAGTTATTTCCTGGTTTTCTCCTTCAAAATAAACCAATGCTTTCAAATTTTGATATCCCAATTTTTGATTTTTCAAGCTAAATATCAACTGGTCCAAATTTTTTTTTGATCCAATTTTATTTTCATTTACAAAGTAAACGATACTATCAATTTTTTTATTTTCACCATTCAATAAACACAGAGATAGACTATCATCATTGCTATATTCACTTTTAAATTTGCTCTCGTCAAAACTAAAATATTTTTCGGTTGCTGATTTTGAACCGTTACAACTTATAAAAAGTGAGCCTAATAAAATGATTGAGAGTAGGTTATATTTTTTCATAATGATTTTTATTTGTGGAGAAAGTTACAACACAAAGTTTATATTATTGAGTTGCAAAAATACAAATTAATTGTATATTTGCAACGGCAAGTCCTACACGATCTGCTCCTGCAAAATCCCCCAGGATGGGAACGTAGCAAGGGTATGTGGTTGAGCGATGCGATGTAGGTCGCTTGCCTTTTTTATATTAACTAATCTTCCAATTGGAAGGTTTTTTTTTGAAGTAATTCGATTCTACTTTCCATCGCTTTCAAACCCGCTTTTCGCTTCAATCCACGCAAAAAATACGTGGGATTTTCTCTTCAATCGGGACTAATTTTGAACTTTCAGTTTTCCAAATATCATAATTAACTATATTTACATTCTAAAACAATTCAATTATGAATAAAGTAGTTTTAATAACAGGCGCTTCTTCAGGAATAGGAAAATCTATCGCCGAATTTTTACATTATAAAGGTTACATCGTTTATGGAACTAGTAGAAATCCTAAAAATGTTAGAAATTCTGTCTTTCCATTATTAGAATTAGACGTTCGAAATACCGAATCTATTCATAATGCCGTAAATAAAGTAATCGAACTATCTGGAGCTATCGATATTGTTATCAATAATGCTGGTGTTGGAATTACTGGACCAATTGAAGAAATACCATCTCTAGAAATAAAAAATAATTTCGAAACCAATTTCTTTGGACCTATAGAAGTAATGAAATCCGTTTTGCCGCAAATGCGAGCTCAAAAATCGGGTTTAATTATCAATATTACCTCCATTGCAGGATACATGGGATTGCCTTATCGCGGAATATATTCTGCATCTAAAGGGGCGTTAGAATTAATTACAGAATCGTTAAGTATGGAAGTAAAACCTTTTGGAATTAATATTACAAATGTTGCTCCAGGTGATTATGCCACCAATATTGCAGCAGGACGTTTCCATGCTCCGGTAATTAAAGGATCGGATTATGAAAATTCTTACGGATCAACATTAATAATGATGAACAATCAAGTAAATAGCGGTAATAATCCCATCGAAATTGCCGAAGCGATTTTTGATATTATCAATTCATCCAACCCAAAAATTCATTACAAAGTGGGAAGTTTTATTCAAAAATTTTCAATTTTTTTAAAGAGAATTTTACCGGATAAAGTCTTTGAAAAAATGTTGATGAATCATTATAAATTGTAATTTTACAAACATATATATAAATAATTATTAAATAGATACTTATGAAGTTTTTTATTGATACAGCAAATCTAAATGAAATTAAAGCTGCTCAAGCACTAGGTGTTTTGGATGGTGTTACTACAAACCCTTCATTGATGGCTAAAGAGGGAATTACCGGAAAAAATAATATCTTAAAACATTACGTTGATATTTGCAATACCGTTGATGGCGATGTTAGTGCTGAAGTAAACTCAGTAGATTATGAAGGGATGATACGTGAAGGAGAAGAATTAGCAGAATTACACCCTCAAATTGTTGTAAAATTACCAATGACAAAAGAAGGAATTATGGCCTGTAAATATTTTAGCGATAAAGGAATAAAAACCAATGTAACATTAGTTTTTTCTGCTGGACAAGCTATTTTGGCAGCAAAAGCGGGAGCAACATATGTTTCGCCTTTTGTAGGTAGATTAGACGACATTTCAACAGATGGGCTAGCATTAATTGAGGAAATTAGACTGATTTATGATAATTATGGTTTTGAAACCCAAATTTTAGCTGCCTCCGTTCGTCATACAATGCATATTGTAAATTGCGCTAAAATAGGTGCCGATGTAATGACAGGACCTCTATCAGCTATAATTGGTTTGTTAAAACATCCTTTAACGGATATTGGTTTGGCTCAGTTTATAGCCGACTTCGAAAAAGGTAATAAATAAATCATTATAGCGTAAAAAAAAAGGCAGTACTTAATCTGTACCGCTTTTTTTGTATTTTATTATATTTCTTTTATTTCAGTTTGTCAGTAAATTTAACTTCGAAAAGATTAGTGAAAGCATCTTTAATTTTGCCATTTCCGTCTAAAATCAATGTTCGGTGAATTTTGGTTATGGCCCATTTGTTTTTGGCATCTTCAAAATTAGCACAACGATATTCTTTAATACCATCAAATTTATATTTAGCTAATAAATCTATCCAGTTTTTTTGATCATCATCTAAATTAACAGCTATATATTGATATTCAGGATGTTCAAATTTAAAAGCCAATACTTTCTTATGCGCAGCGGCTAAATGAGTTAATGCCTCTTTAGTCCAAAAAAACAAAACGGTCTTTTGGTTCATAATAGAGTCAGAAGAAACTAAATTTCCTTTTTTATCAAACAAATTTATATTTGGCAATTTATTACCAACTTTCAAAAGTTTTATTGCATTTTCAATTTTCAAAATTTCATTTTTGCTGCTATTGTCTGTTGAGTATTTTCTATAAATTTTTAAAAACTTTTGGTTGTTTACCATATTTTGATCTTCCAATAAATAAGAAAAAGCAATATTATTAAGAATACTGTTCTTTACTTTTTTATTCCGAATTAATGTATCTGCAATATTTAATTTATTGATGTTGGTAGTTAAAGCTAAATCAACATCCGAAAAATGATTATGGTATTTTACAGCACCTAGATTATTTAATAGATGAGATAAATAAACAACAAATGGAGAATAGGTTGATAATTCAACATTATTAAAGTCTATATTCTTCCTGTAATTGTAATAGTCAGGAGGCAATTTTTCGTATACATCCTCATCGGTTCTTAATTTATGAACAATAGGGTATAATTCTTTTTTTGAAAAATAATTAAATTCTAATTCAGCTCTAGCATATAAATCAAATTCCTTACTCCAATTTATCTCTTTTTTATGTAATAAATAATTTTTCTTGTTTTTATTGTAGGTAGAATCAATGTTTGCATTAAATTTTTTAAAATCATAATCAAAAATATCAAACATTTTTTCTTTTTCAGCTTCATCTTTCAAATAGGTTTCCATTAAATAATTATTTTTTGCATCACCACGTCCACAAAAAATAATAGATTCATCAAAATTAATGGAGTTTAACCTAACCATAATACTATCATTTTTATCAAAAAAAACATATTGATATTCAGGTTCATGCATGAAAGTATACATTCCTGGAGCTAATGAATCAAACTCAACAAAGAAGGTATTATTTTTTTGAAGCGGAATGGTATCAATTACAACTCCGTCTTTAGAAAAATATATATACCTATTTGTGGGATTTATAACTTCACCACCAAAATAGGCTCTATAGTCATCTTTCTTAAAATCTTTGTTACAAGAAATTAAGAAAAGAAAAAACAGTAAAGATAAAATTCTTATTAAGGGAGAATTAGTCATACTAACTATAGTTCTATTACTTACAAAAATATTTAGACCAATTCAATATAGATGTTAATAGTTAGTTAAATTAAAGTATTACTCTTATTTCAAACCATGAAATAGCTGAAATTGAGGTATTTTTTCTACTTTTGCAAAAAATTAATTAAAAAAAAACAATGTTATCTATCAATAATTTATCGGTTCAATTTGGTAAAAGAATTTTGTTCGACGAAGTTAATACCGTATTTACACATGGAAATGTTTATGGTGTTATTGGTGCAAATGGTGCTGGAAAATCAACTTTTTTGAAAATAATATCGGGTGAAATGGAACCTACAGCAGGGCATGTCCACCTTGAAGCAGGTAAAAGAATGTCAGTTTTAAATCAGAATCACAATATGTTTGATGATTTTACAGTTTTAGAAACTGTAATTATGGGAAATAAAGTCCTATATGCTGTTAAGAAAGAAATGGATGAGTTGTATGCTGATTATGATGATAAAAATGCTGATAGAATAGGTGAGTTACAAGTTCAATTTGAAGAAATGAACGGATGGAATGCGGATTCAGACGCGGCTTCATTATTATCAAATTTAGGTATTACAGAGGACAGTCATTACACATTGATGTCAGATTTAGAAGGAAAATTAAAAGTTCGTGTCCTTTTAGCACAAGCTCTCTTTGGAAATCCAGATTTGTTAATTATGGACGAACCTACTAACGATTTGGATTTTGAAACAATCGCTTGGTTAGAGAATTTCTTAGCAAATTATGACAATACAGTAATTGTAGTTTCTCACGACCGTCACTTTCTAGACGCTGTTTGTACACATATATCTGATATAGATTTCGGAAAAATAAACCACTATTCTGGTAATTATACTTTTTGGTATGAATCAAGCCAATTAGCAGCGAAGCAGCGAGCGCAACAAAACAAGAAGGCTGAAGAAAAGAAACAAGAGTTGGAAGAGTTTATCCGTCGTTTTAGTGCAAATGTGGCAAAATCTAAACAAGCTACATCTAGAAAAAAAATGATTTCAAAATTAAATATTGCTGAAATAAGACCCTCAAGCCGACGCTATCCTGCAATAATTTTCGAACAGGAAAGAGAGGCGGGAGATCAAATATTAAACGTTCAAAATCTAAGTGCTTCTGTTGATGGTGAAGTTCTCTTTAAAGGAGTAGATTTAAATATGGCAAAAGGTGATAAAATAATTCTATTTTCAAAAGATTCACGCGCAACGACTGCATTTTACGATATTTTAAACGGTTTGCAAAAAGCAGATTCTGGTTCATATGATTGGGGAGTAACTACTACTCAAGCCTATTTACCAGTAGACAATCACTCTTTTTTTGAGAATGATTATTCATTAATTGATTGGTTACGCCAATGGGTAAAAACAGAAGAAGAACGTGATGAGGTTTATATTCGTGGGTTTCTTGGAAAAATGATTTTTTCGGGTGAAGAGGCCTTAAAAACAAGTCGAGTTTTATCTGGTGGAGAAAAAGTGCGATGTATGCTTTCCAGAATGATGATGCAACGAGCAAATGTTTTAATGATAGATGAACCTACTAATCACTTGGATTTAGAGTCGATTACAGCGTTTAATAACTCTTTAAAAAACTTTAAAGGTTCTGTAATTTTCACGACTCATGACCACGAATTTTCACAAACAGTAGGAAATAGAATAGTTGAATTAACACCAAAAGGAGTAATAGATAGATATATGACTTTTGATGAATACTTGGAAAATGATAGTATTAAAGAGTTGAGAATCAAAATGTATTCTTAATAAATAATATTTAACTCTCGAGAAATCGGGAGTTTTTTTTATCATAAATGAAATAAATTATTTTTCAGTTCTTATTCAATCGATGTTAAAATCTATAAATAAATTATATATTTGCATAACCAAACAAAATTCTTCAATATGAGTCAAAAAATATTGCTTACTTCCAAAGAAGTCAATATCATTCTTCATCGTTTGGCTTGTCAATTAATTGAAAAGCATTTAGATTTTTCAGAAACCATTCTCATTGGTATTCAGCCTCGTGGCACTTTTTTGGCTGAGAGATTAAAACAAATTTTAGAAAAAGATTATGGGATTTCTAATATCCTTTTAGGTTATTTAGATATTACTTTTTTTAGAGATGATTTCAGAAGAAATGATAAACAATTAGAAGCTAATAGAACTCAAATTGATTTTATAGTTGAAAATAAAAAAGTAATATTTATAGATGATGTTTTGTATACCGGGAGAAGTATTCGAGCAGCATTAACTGCAGTTCAATCTTTTGGTAGACCATCTTCTATTGAGCTTTTAACATTGATAGATAGAAGATTTAGCCGCGATTTACCCATTCAACCAGATTACAGAGGTCGTCAAGTGGATGCAATTAATGATGAAAAAGTAAAAGTATGTTGGCAAAATCAAGATGGAGAAGATGCAGTTTACTTAATACCCACAAACCGAAATAAATAATGTAAAATGAACGAATTAAGTGTTAATCATTTATTAGGAATTAAAAATATCAACAAAAATGATATTGACCTTATCTTTGAAACTGCCGATCATTTTAAGGAAGTAATCAATCGCCCTATTAAAAAAGTACCCTCATTACGAGACATAACAATAGCAAATATTTTCTTTGAAAATAGTACTCGAACCAAATTATCATTTGAATTAGCTCAAAAAAGACTTTCTGCAGATGTAATTAGTTTTTCAACTGCCCAATCTTCTGTAAAAAAAGGTGAAACTTTAGTAGATACTGTCAATAATATTCTTTCAATGAAAGTAGATATGGTGGTAATGCGACATGCTAATCCTGGGGCAGCTCACTTTTTATCACAAAATGTAAAAGCAAGTATCATTAATGCAGGTGATGGTGCACACGAA
The DNA here is from genome assembly GCA_009926065.1 of Flavobacteriaceae bacterium. GTDB lineage: Bacteria > Bacteroidota > Bacteroidia > Flavobacteriales > Flavobacteriaceae > Flavobacterium. The sequence goes on along the minus strand of RFPP01000014.1, from coordinate 39,297 downwards.
CATCCAACCCAAGCCCTTTTAGACAGTTATTCTATAAGAGAAAAACTTGGAGAGGTGACAGGAAAAAAAGTTGTAATTGTAGGCGACATTTTACACTCCCGGGTGGCTCTATCAAATATCTATGCATTGAAAATGCAAGGTGCAGAAGTAATGGTTTGTGGTCCAAAAACGCTTATTCCAAGGTATATTGAATCACTTGGAGTAAAAGTTGAAATGAATTTACGTAAAGCATTGGAATGGTGTGATGTAGCAAATATGCTTAGAGTTCAAAACGAGCGTATGGATGTGAATTTTTTTCCTTCAACAAGAGAGTATTCACAACAATACGGATTAGATAAAACCTTGTTAGATTCTTTAAATAAAGAGATTGTAATCATGCATCCTGGTCCTATAAATCGTGGGGTTGAAATTACATCAGAAGTTGCCGATTCAAATCAATCATTGATATTAAATCAAGTGGAAAATGGAGTTGCTGTTCGAATGGCTGTAATATATTTATTGGCCTCAAAAATATAATAATTAAATGAAAGTTATTGTAAATGGTCGCACCACTGAATTAATTGATACTCAGGGAGATTTTCAATTATTTTTTGAAGAAGTTTCAAATCAATATGATAGTTTTTTGAACCAGAACTTGATTTTAGACATAACACAAGATAATTCAATTACAATTCAATCTATCAAAGCTTTTTCTGAATTATCCAAGACACATAAAAATGGTAAAAAATCTTTTGTAATAGTATCAAACAATATAGATTTTAATGCTGTTCCAAAGTCGTTAGTTATAGTACCATCGCTTTTAGAAGCCTACGATATTATTGAGATGGAAGAAATTGAACGAGATTTGGGTTTCTAAAGGTGATTTTTTTATTCGCTTAAATGTTTTTTCAAATAACCAAATTAACAAATAAACTCAACATTGAATCTAACTATACTAGGTTGTTATGCAGCAACCCCACGAACAATTACTAATCCTACTTCACAAGTATTAGAAATTAGAAATCGACTTTTTCTAATTGATTGTGGTGAGGGAACTCAGGTTCAATTGAGAAAAAATAAGATTCGTTTTTCAAAAATTAATCACATTTTTATTTCCCATTTGCATGGCGATCATTTTTTTGGTTTGGTGGGTTTGGTTTCTACATTTATGCTGTTGAATAGAACCACTGATTTACATATTTATGGTCCAAAAGGAATAGAGGAAGTAATTAACCTACAATTAAAAATATCAAATTCTTGGACAAATTTTGGTTTGTATTTCCATGAACTAAAATCTAATACAAGCGAAATTATCTTTGAAGACGACAAAGTTATTGTAAAAACAATTCCTTTAAAACATAGAATTTATACTAATGGTTTCTTATTTACAGAGAAATTAGGAGATCGTAAGCTGAATTTAGAGGCCGTTAAAAACTATGAAATAGACACTTGTTATTATCAGAAAATAAAAAACGGTAAAAACATAACTCTAGATGACGGTAGGGTGATTGAAAACGAAAAATTGACCTTTGATCCTATACCTGCCAAAAGTTATGCTTTTTGTTCAGATACTGCCTTTAATGAAGATATAATTCCTATTATTGAAAATATAGATGTATTATATCACGAATCAACATTTTTAGATTCAGAAGAAAAGTTGGCTAATAAAACAATGCATTGCACAGCTAAACAAGCTGCTACAATTGCTTTGAAAGCAAACGTGAAACAATTGATTTTGGGACATTACTCTACAAGGTACGATAACATCAATTTATTTAAAAAAGAAGCACTAACCATTTTTCCCGAAGTACTTTTAGCAGATGATGGAAAAAGTTTTGACTTTTAATAATAAATCATTTATTTTAGGTTCATTATTTTACCTTGTATTTTATAAAATAAAAATTTTTAAAATTAATTCAATTATATGGAAGACTTAAGCAATTACCGAAAATCATATGAAAAGAATGCACTTTTGGAAACTTCAATTCCTGATAGTCCTATTGATTTATTTCATAAATGGTTTCATGAAGTAGAAGATTTTGGTGGAATAGACGAGGTAAATGCGATGACGGTTTCTACAATTGGATTAGATGGATTTCCAAAATCAAGAGTGGTATTGTTAAAAAAATATTCTGAAGAAGGATTTATTTTTTATACTAATTACAACTCCGAGAAGGGAAAAGCAATCAATAATAATCCAAATGTTTGTCTTTCATTCTTTTGGCATTCATTGGAACGACAAGTTATCATTAAAGGGGTCGCCAAAAAAACACCAACCAATATTTCAGATAGTTATTTTGCATCAAGACCCGACGGAAGTAAATTAGGTGCCATAGTTTCTAATCAAAGTGAGGTAATAACTTCACGTGACACATTAGAAGATAAATTAAAACAATTAGAATTAGATTATCAAGGTAAACAAATTCTCAGACCCGATTTTTGGGGTGGTTTCTTAATTAACCCCATTGAATTTGAATTTTGGCAAGGTCGTCCAAACAGACTTCATGATAGAATTAGATACCTATTACAGGATGATTTTTCTTGGAAAATAGATCGATTATCTCCTTAGTGATCGAAATTTGTTATTTTTTTAGAATCTGTAACATTTCTATTCAAAATAAACTGAATCAATATGGAAATTACTATTGTAAAAATTGCTCCAATAAAATTCAGCCAAAGAAAGCTTACTATGTCTAAGTAATATATATAAAAGATAATTAATTGAGTGCTAATTGCTCCATAAAAAATAGCTTTTGCACGGATGTATTTAATGTAAAAACCAACCAAGAAAATTCCTAAAACAGTTCCGTAAAATATTGAACCTATGATGTTTACTAACTGAATTAAATTTTCAAATAAGGTACCAATACATGCAAATAAAATTGCAACAATACCCCAAAATATTGTAAATACCTTGGTGGCATTTACATAATGTTTATCTGATTTTTGAACTTTCAAATTTCGTTTATAAATATCAATTGCAGTTGTAGATGCTAAAGCTGTTAATCCAGAAGCTGTAGACGACATAGCAGCAGATAATATTACTGCTAGTAGTAATCCTATTAATCCTTTCGGCAAATAGTTTAAAATAAAATTGATAAATACATAATCTTTATCATTTGTTTCTGCTTTTTCATCCGCTTTTGAAATTAATTCTTTTGCTTGATCTCTTAAATCATTTTCTTTAATAGATAATGCGGTGAGTTTTTTTCTTAAAATCGGATTGTCATAGTTTTGATTCAAATGATCTATATACAATAAATTATACTCTTTTTTTTCTTCGGATAAATTGGCAAGTTGATTTTCCAATTTTTGGTATTCTTCCTTATAAATTGATTTTTCAATAAATGCCTTATTGTTTGGATTGAAATTTAATGGAACTGGATTAAATTGGAAAAAGACAAAAACCATAACTCCAATTAATAATATAAAAAATTGCATAGGGACTTTTAGAAATCCATTCATAATTAATCCCATTTGACTTTCTTTTATTGATTTACCTGATAAATATCGCCCAACTTGGGATTGATCGGTACCAAAATAGGAGAGAGCGAGAAAAAATCCCCCGGTTATTCCACTCCAAAATGTATATCTAGTTTCTGGATCAAAAGAAAAATCTACTATATTCATTTTATCATTTGCACCAGCAATATGAAGTGCATTACCCAATGTCATATCGTTTGGCAATAAATGTAATATCAAGAAAAATGTTAAAATCATTCCAAACATAATCACAAACATTTGGTGCTTTTGAGTTACGTTTACGGCTTTTGTTCCGCCTGAAAATGTATAAATTATAACCAAGGTTCCAATTATTATATTTAATTGTGTTAAATTCCAACCTAAAATTGTTGAAAGTATAATAGACGGAGCGTAAATAGTAATACCAGTTCCCAAACCTCTTTGTACCAAAAATAAAATAGAAGCTAAAGAACGCGTTTTTAAGTCAAAGCGTTGTTCTAAATATTCATAAGCGGTGAATACTTTTAGTCGGTGATAGATAGGTATAAATGTCATACTTATAACCACCATCGCAATAGGTAAACCAAAATAAAACTGTACAAATCCCATCCCATCATGGTAGGCTTGACCTGGAGTTGATAGAAATGTAATTGCACTGGCTTGAGTTGCCATTACCGAAAGACCCACCGTCCACCATGGAGTTTCATTGTTTCCTAAAATATAATCTTTGACATTTTCTGTATTACCTTTTGTTTTCCAGACGCCATATATTACTATAAAAAGCAAAGTTATTACGAGTATTATCCAATCAATTTGTTGCATATTTTTAGGAAAATAGTTGCATAATAATAAAGTAAAATAAAATATAAATTGCATTTGCAATTAACACCCAAGTGTAGTTTTTCTTCCACAGTTTATTTTCGTTTTCGCTCATAGCTATTTTATTGAAATTAAGTTAGAAATTAAACGGTAAGCTCCTGAAATTCCTTCAGGTAATTCTCTAAAAAAGCTCAATCCTGTATAAATGTAGTTACCTTTTCCATATTTAGCTATTAATAAAGCGCCATTTTTTGGAGTTTCTCCTTTATCATTTGATGATAAAATAGGAGTAAAGGCGGGATCCCATTCACTTGGATAATACAAACCTTGCTCTTGTTTCCAACCAATAAAATCTTCAGTAGTTATTCTGTTAGGATAATTTAAAACAGGGTGCTCGGGTGTTAAAAATCGTATTTCAGCATTTTCTTCAGTTACACGATCTCGTGATATTTTCAAAGGAAAGGGAGCTATATTTTTCGTTACCAATTCATCAGTTGTATTGTATTGAACTATCATAGTTTTTCCTTGTTTTACAAAATCAAAAAGAATTTCTTGTTTAAATTTTAATTCTTTAACTGTATTATAAGCTCTTACTCCAGTAATAATTACATCAAATTTCTCAATATTCTCTTTAGTAATTTCACTCGGATTGATTTCTGTAACCTGGTAATCCATTTGCATCAAGCTTTTTGGAACTTCATCGCCAGCTCCCATAATATAAGCTATTTTTTGATTTCCAGTTTTGATATCCAATTTAATGAATTTTGAAACCGAGGTTCTCAGTATTTGTTGTTTTGAAATATGATCATATTTGATATTAATTAGCTCTTTATCAAATGATTTTCCATTTATAATCGCAATTGCTTTTGCTGTTATTTCATCTGCATTTTTTGGTGGAAATACCTCAAAATTCAAAATTTGTTCTTCTCCTTTTTTGCTCAAGGCAAATGAGATTTCGTTTGGAATTACTTTCCAATTTGCTGGAAGGTCCAATTTCAAAATTCCGTTTACAACCTCTTTTCCAGCTTTAATTTTAATTCCAATCGATTTTGATTTACCCGAATTGAACAAGGCAACTTTATCTAATATTGATGTTGTTATTTCAGGAACAATATCCATCGGATTGTATATTTCACCTTTGGTAGGATCATTGTATTTATAAATCACATTTCGCTCAAAAGGAATAGTAATTCCATTAATTTCAATATTAAATACCAATTTAACTTCTCTAATTATATCTGCTGTCCCAATTATTTCTTGATCATTGACATGATACATTCCAACAGAACTTTTTTCTTTTAACCAATATGGACTCGTATATTTTATCGTTTCTGGTAATTTAATTTCAAGTTTATTATTTATAGAAATGTTATTTTTTAATTCGCTATTTACATTCGTGTTTTTTCCTTCTGGCATGGAGAAAATACTCTTTAAAACCATTGAATTTACACTTCTGTTTATAGCTTCAATTTTTACATTTAAAGTACTATTTGGAGTTGCTGTTTGGTTTTCAGCTACACCTTCAAGGTACAAACCTGAACAAGCAACTATTAATTTTTTAATCTCTTCTGTTTTTATTTTTTTCCAATGCTCGTCCTCTAATAATTGAATCATAGAATATGCTTTAACCAAATTTGGTATACTTAATGATGGATTTTTGAAATCATATTCTTTTAATATTTTTTGTATTAATTCTCCAATAGCTGCACCGTCTTTCAATCGATTCCAGGAGGTGTCAATTCCATCAAAAATATTGTTTTTATTATTTAATGTAGTACCTTTTATTAACTCTAAATATTCTATTTCTTCGCCACGGCTCCCAACACTACCAAATCCTTGTGATTGATGGCTGCTTCTGCTTAAAGCCGCAATTTCTTGATTAGATTTTCCGATTGTTGGATAGTAAACACCTATTTGCAAAGAAGATAAATTGGTTTTATCAGCTGCGTCAAATTTTTCTTTACTTCCATAAAACCACCATGATGTATTAAAAAATTGTCTTTTTGGTTGCCAAGGTTTTACCCATTTTAATTGATTTGTAAATGCATTAACATCGTTGGCAATATCAAAACTTTCTACACTAAGAAGGGCAGATGCAGTATGGTGTCCGTGGGTTGTTCCTGAAGAGCGATGATCAAAACGATTAATTATAACATCGGGTTGGAACCTTCTAATTATCCAAACAACATCACTTAAAACTTTGTTTTTATCCCAAATTTGTAATGTTTCATCCGAGTTTTTTGAATAACCAAAATCATTAGCACTAGAAAAAAATTGTTCGCCACCATCTATTTTTCTTGCTTCAAGTAGTTCTTGAGTTCTAATTACTCCTAATTGCTCACTTAATTCAGATCCTATTAAGTTTTGACCACCATCACCACGTGTTAAAGATAAATAAGCAGTTCGAGCCTTTTTTTCATTCGATAGATAAGATATCAATCTGGTGTTTTCATCATCAGGGTGTGCTGCAATATATAACACCGAACCTAAGAAGTTTAATTTTTCTATTTGGTTATAAATATCTACTGAATTTGGTTTTACAGGTTGTTGACCAAATGATATTTGTATAAAATAGAAGAAAATTAATAGAAGTAAGGAACAAGGTTTTTTCATTGTTTAACAAGTTAGATGCTTTTGCTCCAAATGTAACAATTTTAATGCTTTTTTAAATAGAAATTTTAAGATTTATTGAAAGCAGATTTAAAAGTATTCTTTACTTTTGTAACTCTCAACAACACCAACATGTACAAAATAATAATTCGACCATTACTTTTTTGCTTTGACCCAGAAAAAGTTCATTATTTTACCTTTTCTATCATTCGCATTATTTCAAAAATACCAGGTGTTTCAAGCATTTTCAGAGCTATTTATGTAGTGGATGATAAAAGATTAGAAACGGAAGTATTTGGTTTAAAATTTAAAAATCCTGTTGGATTAGCTGCAGGTTTCGACAAAGATGCTGTACTATTTAATGAGCTAAGTGATTTTGGATTTGGTTTCATTGAAATTGGTACTTTGACTCCAAAAGCGCAAGATGGAAATCCAAAAAAGAGATTATTTCGATTAAAAAATGATGAAGCAATTATTAATAGAATGGGTTTTAATAATAAAGGTATTGAAGCTGCAATAATTAATTTAAAGAAAAATAATGGAGTACTAATTGGAGGTAATATTGGAAAAAATAAACTTACACCAAATGAAAATGCGGTTGAAGATTATAAAATTTGTTTTGATTTACTTTATAATTTTGTTGATTATTTTGTGGTAAATGTAAGCTCTCCAAATACACCAAATTTAAGAGAACTTCAAGAAAAAGAACCACTAACAAAATTACTTCAAACATTACAAAACTTAAATTTGGCTCAACCAATACAAAAACCAATTTTATTAAAAATTGCTCCAGATTTAACTAATGATCAATTGATTGACATTATAGATATTGTGAAAATAACTAAAATTGCAGGTGTAATTGCAACGAATACAACTATTTCAAGAGATGGATTACAATCTGAAAATAAAAATGAGGTAGGAGGTTTATCAGGAAAACCATTAACAACTAGATCAACAGAAGTGATTCGATTTTTATCTGAAAAAAGTAATAAATCTTTTCCTATAATAGGAGTAGGCGGAATCCATTCAGCTCAAGATGCTATTGATAAAATTGAAGCGGGCGCTAGTTTAATTCAACTTTACACTGGATTCATATATGAAGGTCCGGCATTAGTAAAAGCAATTAACAAAAGAATACTTGAAAAAGTAGTTTGTTATTAAATTAAGAGTCATCATTTAGTATTGAGGCATTTTTTCTATATTTGAACCAATGAAGCCAATAAAAATTATAGAGTGCCCAAGAGACGCTATGCAAGGAATAAAGTCCTTTATTCCAACAGATAGAAAGGTTGCCTATATTCAATCGCTACTTCGCGTAGGGTTTGATACCATTGATTTTGGAAGTTTTGTTTCTGCAAAAGCTATTCCACAAATGCAAGATACCTCGGAAGTTTTAGCACAATTGGATTTATCAAAAACTAACAGTAAATTACTTGCAATTATTGCCAACACTCAAGGAGCAGTTCTTGCATCTCGATTCAACGAAATTAATTATTTAGGCTTTCCATTTTCAATTTCTGAGAATTTTCAAATGAGAAACACTCATAAAACCATCCAAGAATCCTTGGTAACACTTGACGAAATTCTTGAAATAGCTGATAAAACGAACAAAGAAGTAGTAGTTTATTTATCGATGGGATTTGGAAATCCTTATGGTGATCCTTGGAATGTTGATATTGTGGGTAATTGGACTGAAAATTTAGCCAATCGAGGAGTCAAAATTCTATCGCTTTCTGACACAATTGGTAGTTCAACACCTGAGGTAATTAATTATTTATTTTCCAATTTAATTCCTAAATATCCTAAAATTGAATTTGGTGCGCACCTTCATACCACACCTGAAAAATGGTTTGAAAAAGTGGACGCTGCTTATAATGTTGGTTGTCGTCGTTTTGATGGCGCTATTCAAGGTTTTGGTGGATGCCCAATGGCAAAAGACACTCTTACTGGAAATATGCCCACAGAAAAATTGCTTTCCTTTTTTACTTCAAATAAGGAGAAAACCAATACTAGTCCGATGAGTTTTGAAAGTGCCTACAATGAGGCAACAAAATTGTTTGGTGAATTTCATTAATTTATTTGAAGTAATTCAAACTCCAGCCCAATAATCTTAATATTTGACATATCTAATATAATTTACTATCTTTGCACGCAATTCAACTACAAATTGCAATGATCGCACACAACACTAAAATTATTGGCGAAGGGTTAACCTACGATGATGTTTTGTTAGTACCTAATTATTCAAACATTCTTCCTAGAGAGGTTAACATTCAAACAAAATTTTCCCGAAACATTTCTCTAAATGTTCCAATCGTATCTGCAGCTATGGACACTGTAACTGAAAGTTCAATGGCTATTGCAATGGCTCAAGAAGGAGGGATAGGTGTATTACATAAAAACATGACAATAGAGCAACAAGCCGCAAAAGTTAGAAAAGTAAAACGTGCTGAGTCAGGAATGATCATTGATCCGGTTACTTTACCGCTTACTTCAACGGTTTTTGATGCAAAAAATGCCATGAAAGAATTCGGTATAGGAGGTATTCCTATTGTAGATGAAAATAAAATCCTAAAAGGAATAGTAACCAATCGTGATTTACGCTTTGAAAAAAACAATACGCGACCAATTATTGAAGTAATGACATCAGAAAATTTGGTTACCGTGGCCGAGGGGACCTCATTAGAACAAGCCGAAGTCGTGTTGCAAGGAAACAAAATTGAAAAATTACCAGTGGTTAACGCTGATTATAAATTGGTTGGCTTAATCACTTTTAGAGATATCACTAAATTAACACTAAAACCGATTGCCAATAAAGATTCTTTCGGTCGTTTGCGAGTAGCAGCTGCCATTGGAGTTACTGTTGATGCAGTTCAAAGAGCGGAAGCTTTAGTAAATGCTGGTGTAGATGCTATTATAATAGATACTGCACACGGTCATACTCAAGGTGTGGTAAATGTATTAAAAGAAGTAAAAGCAAAATTTCCAAAATTAGACGTAATTGTAGGAAATATTGCTACTCCAGAAGCTGCAAAATACTTAGTAGAAAATGGTGCCGATGGTGTAAAAGTTGGTATTGGTCCAGGGTCTATTTGTACAACTCGTATTGTTGCAGGAGTTGGATTTCCTCAATTTTCAGCAGTTTTAGAAGTTGCTGCAGCAATTAAAGGATCAGGTGTTCCAGTTATTGCAGATGGTGGTATTCGTTATACAGGAGACATTCCTAAAGCAATAGCTGCAGGAGCCGATTGTGTGATGTTAGGTTCACTATTAGCCGGTACAAAAGAATCACCCGGTGAAACTATCATCTTTGAAGGTCGTAAATTCAAATCGTATCGTGGCATGGGTTCGGTTGAAGCGATGCAAGAAGGCTCAAACGACCGATATTTCCAGGATGTTGAAGACGATGTTAAAAAATTAGTCCCTGAAGGAATTGTAGGTCGTGTACCTTACAAAGGAGAATTGAATGAAAGTATGCAACAATTTATTGGAGGTTTAAGAGCCGGAATGGGTTATTGTGGTTCAAAAGACATTCCTACATTACAAGATACAGGCCGATTTGTTCGCATTACAACAAGCGGAATAGTTGAAAGTCATCCGCACAATGTAACAATTACAAAGGAAGCTCCAAATTATTCTAGATAGATATTTTTCATCATATTTCGATAAAAACACAAAACCCGCTAAAAATTATTTTTTAGCGGGTTTTATTATGGAGTTTTTGTTTACTAAATTCCTACAAAGTTACTTGGAGTAATTTGCATTAATTCTGCTTTGATTTCATCTGATACATCAAGCGTGGCAATGAAATTATGAATTGCATTTTTATCAATAACTTCATTCGTTCTAGTCAATCCTTTTAAAGTTTCGTATGGATTTGGATAACCTTCTCTTCTTAAGATTGTTTGAATTGCTTCAGCAACTACAGCCCAGTTTTTTTCTAAGTCTTCATGGATTTTTGGCTCGTTTAATAACAATTTATTCAATCCTTTTAAAGTGGATTCAAAGGCAATTAAAGTATGACCCAACGGTACTCCAATATTTCTCAAAACAGTACTATCAGTTAAATCGCGTTGTAATCTTGAAAGAGGTAATTTAGCCGAAAGGTGTTCAAATATCGCATTTGCCATTCCTAAATTCCCTTCTGAGTTTTCAAAATCAATAGGGTTTACTTTATGTGGCATAGCTGAAGATCCAATTTCACCTGCTTTAATTTTTTGCTTAAAATAATCCATAGAAACATAGGTCCAAATATCTCTATCTAAGTCAATTATAATCGTATTGATTCGCTTTAAAGCATCAAAAAAAGCTGCAAAATGATCATAATGTTCTATTTGCGTGGTTGGAAAAGAATGATGTAAACCTAATTTTATTTCAACAAAATGACTTCCAAATTGTTTCCAGTCTATTTCTGGAAAAGCTACATAGTGGGCGTTGTAATTACCTGTTGCACCACCAAATTTTGCTGCAAATGGGATGTTAAGTAACAAACGCATCTGTTCTTCTAATCGCTCTACAAAAACGCTGATTTCTTTACCTAAACGAGTTGGAGATGCTGGTTGTCCATGGGTTTTTGCCAACATTGGTACATCTTTCCATTCGAAACTTAACTCTTTTAATTTGGTTATTAATTCAATCAAAGTCGGTAAATAAACATTTTCAAATGCCTCTTTTGTTGATAATGGAATCGCTGTATTGTTGATGTCTTGAGAAGTCAACCCAAAATGTATAAATTCTTTATAAGAAGACAAACCTAATTTTTCGAATGACTCTTTTATAAAATATTCTACTGCTTTAACATCATGATTAGTAGTTTTTTCAGTTTCTTTAATCCAAATAGCGTTCTCTGTAGAAAAGTTAATATAAAGGTTTCGAAGAGCTTCAAACACTTTTTTATCAACCCCCATTAACTGTGGTAAAGGTATTTCACATAGTGTTATAAAATACTCAATTTCAATTAATACACGGTATTTTATTAAAGCTTCTTCTGAAAAGTAGGGAGCTAACAATGCGGTCTTACTTCTGTATCTTCCATCAATGGGTGAAACAGCATTTAATTCATTTAAAGTAGACATTGTGGTGTTTTTTTACAAGTGCAAATATACGGAATATTTGAAAATAATTACTTAATAATTTAACTGTTTTTGCTGTAGTTATAATTTTTTATCAAAGAAAATAAATATTTTTTTTACACAATTTTGTTTATAAATTTACCGAAAATAAACTTTAAATGGTAGATATTGCTTATTTAGAATTTCTCGAAAAAATTCTTACCCAAAGCAGAAAAGAACGCTTTTTAGATGTTCTCCAAAATAGAACTCGGCATTTTACTGTAGTTGTTGAAGACGTTTTCCAATTGCATAACACTAGTGCTGTTATGCGAAGTTGCGAAGTTTTTGGTATTCAAGAGTTAAATATAATCGAACAGCGATTTGGTAAACGAATTGATAAAGAAATCGCAATGGGAGCTCAAAAATGGGTTGATATTAATGCGTTTGAAAGTATTTCGGGTTGCTTGGATAACTTAAAGTCTAGAGGTTATCAAATAATTGCAACTACACCACACAATAATGATTGTTTATTGGAGGATTTTGATATATCCAAACCCAGTGCTCTATTTTTTGGTACAGAACGAGATGGATTATCAGAAGAAATTTTGAAAAAGGCAGATGGATTTATAAAAATACCTATGGTTGGATTTACAGAAAGCCTTAATATTTCGGTTTCTGCTGCGATAATTATCCAAAACCTAACAGAACGCTTAAGAAAATCCAATATTCAATGGCAGTTATCTGAAGAAGAAATTATTCTAAAGCGCTTGCAATGGGCTAAAAACTCTATAAAAGATAGTAAGAGAATTGAGGCGCGTTATTATAGCGAGAATGAATAGATAATAGACAAATAGATGATAGATTGGCAGTTAATTGATTTTATTTGCGAACCTTGCGGTTAAACAACTAAACAATTAATCGCTTAAACATTTAAAATCAACCCAACATTTTTTTCTTTCTTATTAATAACCATATGACTATTGGAGCACCAATAAATGAAGTAATAGCATTAATTGGTAAAATAATATCTGTGCCTGGAATCTGAGTAATACTATCACAAATCAGCATAATAATAGCCCCCAAAAACAAAGTGCTCCAAAATAAAATTTTATGATTGCTAGTGTGAAATATTAATTTTGCGATATGTGGTACCGCTAATCCAATAAAGGCTATAGGACCGACAAAAGCAGTAATACTTCCAGCTAATATACTTGTTGCAAAAAGAATAATGTATTTTGTTTTGTTATAGTTAATTCCAAGGCTTTTAGCGTAATTTTCTCCCAAAAGCAAAGCATTTAATGGTTTGATACTAAAAACACTAAGCACTATTCCAAAAACAACACAACTAGTTAATATTCCAATAGAATTCCAAGTTAAGTTTCCAAGATTACCCAACGACCAAAATGTAAACTTTTGAAGTTTTTCTGCTGAACTAAAATAGGTTAAACTACCCACAATAGCACTCGTTAAACTACCAAACATCAAACCTACAATTAAAATTGCCATTGTATCGCGTAGTTTTTTTGAAATTACTAAAACAGATATCATCACAATAAAACTACCTAAACTTGAAGCAATGATTACACCGATAGAAGATAGAAAAAAATCTGATAAGGAAATAGGTAAAAACGAAGCACCTAATATTACAATCGCTACACCTAAACTAGCTCCAGAACTTAATCCTAAAACATATGGACCTGCGAGAGGATTTCTAAAAAATGTTTGCATTAATAAACCACTAATAGACAGTCCAATACCTACTAAAATTGCAACTATAGCTTTAGGTAATCTATAATTTAAAATAATGTAATTCCATGAGTCTTTACTACATGTGCCTTGTAGCAAACTAGTATAAACTTCCTTTATTGGTATGTTAATTGAACCCAAACTAATATTCAATAAAAACAAGAATACTACCCCTATTATTAGGATTGAAAATAGCAGAATATTATTATATTTATTTTCCAATTTATTCTAACTTTTTAAAGAAAAAAAGGTTGTATTTTGGAAGTAATTCAGAGTGAAATATCTTAATCAAATCTTTCAAAACTAAATCGGGGCGGGTAGAAGCCAATTCGAAATAGACAATTCCACCTTTTGCACCTTTGTTAACCGCATACGAATATACTTTTTTATTTTTAAAACTAGCAAATTTAGAATAATGAGAATTACTGTCACTCATTTGCTTTAGCGAAGTAAAATCACCCGGTGCAATCCAAAATTCTGCATTTTGTCCTATTTCAAATACCTTTTCGAAAGGCAGACTCAAACTCCCAAATCCTTTAGTTTCTTTCCATAAATAGTTGGCTTTGGCATCTCTTAAAAATAACGAAGCCCAACTTTGCCCTTGCGGAACATACCATTGATCTTGATATATCGCTCCACTTAAAACCGTTGGTTTTGTAGAAGTTTCATTGGCTAAAGCCATGGCTTTATTGTAATTGGTTTCAATGGAAGCGAAAAGTGAATTAGCCTTGGTATCTAAATTATACAAAGCTCCGAAAAACTTAATCCATTCGGCTTTTCCCAGCGGAGATTGCTCGGTCCAATCACCATTAATTAATACATTCAATCCACTTTTCTTCAAATTATCAATAGTAGAATTGTTATTGTTGATACCGAAAGTTACAATCACATTTGGTTTCATATCGATTAAAACTTCGGTATTCAAATTTTCATTAATACCAACTTCACGAACTTTTCCTTTATCTATTCTTTTCCTAGTTTTTGTGGATGAAATGAAATTAGTGCTTGGAAACCCGATTAAGGTACTTTCAACTCCTAGCATTTCAAGGGCAGGAATATGTGTGGTTGAAGTAACTACAATAGATTGAATGGGTACTGAAATTACTGGAAATTCTTTCAAGCTATCAGGAATAATTCCGTTCTTTTCTTTTAATATATAGGTAAATTCTTTCGTAGCTTCTGGCCAAGGTTTGGTTACTTTCATTACTGTAAACCCTTTGAAATTATATAACTCAAGTCCTTTTGCATACTTTACATTATTGGCTACAGCCGAAATCTTTGTACTCTCTTTGACATCGTTTTGTTTACATCCGAAGAGAAATAGCAGTGACAAAATTGCGAAAGAGTATAAAAAATTGAGTTTCATAGAGTAATTTGAATTGTGGTACAAATGTAAAAGTTATGTTTGTTTTATTTACTGAAATCTAAAATAATATTAAAATAACCAAATCAAAACCTTATATTTGCAGCGTATTAAGGTTGCTGTTTTAAATTTTAAAATAGTATTAAAAGGGAAACAGGTGAATGAATTGATATCATAAATCCTGTGCTGTTCCCGCAACTGTAAGCTAATTAGCTTGTTGTTATCTACAAAACCACTGCCAAGCTTTGCGAGGTGGGAAGGTCAACAACAAGACGCAAGCCAGGAGACCTGCCTATTACGTCGAGTATCAAACTTTCGGGAAAAAAGGTTTGGGTATGGTAAATTCTATACTTTTCTCCCCATTTTATTAAGATTATTTTACTGTTAAATGAAGAAAAAAGTGTATCACTTTGGTGCGTTTGCATTGTTATTTTGTATGACTACATATGCACAAGAACTTGAAAACCAATTAAAAGAAGTCGTAATTTCCGACTCGAAATTTGCGTTAGCGAAAGAAAAATCAGGAAAAGTAATTGTTAAAATTTCTTCAGAGGAATTAACAAAAAAACCAGGACAATCCATTGCTTCTATTTTAAGCACTGTTGTAGGTGTAGAAATTAATGGAAATCAGAGTAGCTCTGGTAAAAATCTGGGCACCTACATTCGTGGTGGCCGAAATCATCAAACTTTAATTATTATCGATGGTGTTCCTGTAACAGATGCCTCGGGAGTAAATTTAGAATATGATTTACGATATATTTCTGCCGAACAAGTGGAAAGTATTGAGGTTATGAAAGGTGCTTCAAGTACTCTATATGGTTCTGGTGCTGCGGCTGGTGTTATCAATATTACTTTGAAAAAAGCTAGTAAAAAGAATTTAACAGGAAATACCTATTTTAGCTTGGGAACACAAACCACTGCCGATAAAGTGAATTACCGCCCTCAAGATTTCAATCAAGGGGTAAGTTTGAATGGGACTATTGGAAAAATAAATTATTTAGCGATGTTAAATAGTGTTGAAACCAAAGGAATTTCAGAAGCTAAAGGCATCAATTTTGAATCCGATCCATTTTCAAAAATTTCAGCTTTAATGAAAATTGGCTTTAAGCCAAATAATAAATTATCGTTTGATTTTTTTACCAATTTTGATAAGATTAAAAACAGCTATGATGGATTTTATGATAATTTTACGTCTTCAGACACACCTTTAAATGTTGCAAGAACTCAGCAATTTCGCTTTGGATTTTCACCAAAATACAAATACAAAAATGGAGAATTGGTTTTGAATTCAGGTTTTTCAATAAATGAAAGAAATTATACTTCATTGAATACTTGGTCGAATTCTATTGATAATAGTAGTTATATTTCCAAGTCGGTTACTATCGATGCCTTTAATAAATACAATTTCTCCAATCAATTTTTTCTAATTTTAGGAACCCAATTTCAATTCAACGAAATGGATTCTCAAGCAGAATTAATAGCAAAGCAAAACGCTAAATTCAATTGGTTTGACAATTATTTTACGGCAGTTTATAACTCTGATTTTGGTTTGAATATCAATGCTGGTGCCCGTTATGACAAACATTCTATTTATAACAATTATTCAGTTTATAACATTAATCCATCGTATTCAATATCGAAAATTGATCTTAAATTAATTGCTTCTTACAGCACTGCCTACATTACTCCGAGTTTGTACCAATTATTTTCGCCTTATGGGAATTTAGCATTGACACCTGAAAAGAACAATACGATAGAACTTGGGTTTGAAAAAGATTTAGTAAATAAGAAAATCCAATTCAACACCGTTTGTTTTTATAGAGAAGAAAACAATTCAATTGGTTTTTATACCGATCCTGTTTCTTTTGCCTCCAATTATGTAAATAGTGATGGTTCCTATAATGCAAAAGGAATTGAGACGATGGTTTCCTATGTTGCTACAAATAATTTAAAATTCAAAGCCAATTATACTTTCACAGAAGTCGAAGAGCCCTTGAAAAGGTTGATTCCAAAGCACAAGGCAAATGTTTCTATAGATTATGATTATTCCGACAAGGCAACTTTCAATTTATCCTATCAATATGTTGATTCCCGAAAAGACATATATTTTGACGGTGGAACCTATCAAACAGTTCCAGTTCAATTGGATACCTATCAATTAGTTAATGCAATAGCCAATTTCAAAATCATTAAAAACAGATTTATTTTATTTGCAAGTGCAAGTAACTTATTAAATGCTAACTTCAACGAAAATATAGGATATAGCACTCGTGGTAGAAATTTTAAAATTGGAATTAATATATTATTCTAGTTTAATCAGTATACATTTGTTACTATTTTTTTGTGTAAACTATTTAATTACTATAGTCATAATTATTAAATTATATAATTTTTATTTTATCTTGTAACAAATTTATTTTTGCCTCGTCTTTCTTATATAACAGCCTCAAAACAAGTCAATGAATCAAAATGATTTTGTAAAATTAATTACGCCATTTAAAGACAAACTTTTTCGTCTTTCCAAAAGATTGTTGGTTAGTACAGAGGAGGCGGAAGATGCTACTCAGGAGATTATTTTGAAATTATGGAATAACAAAGAGAACTTAGATTCTTACAAAAATATAGAAGCTTTTTCGATGACAGTAACCAAAAATTATTGTTTGGATCAGTTGAAAGCGAAACGATCGGGGAATTTAAAATTGGTTCACGACAATTATATAGACAGAGAGCCAAGTTTAGATAACCAATTAGAATCTAGAGATAGTTTAAATTGGGTTGAAAAAGCAATAAACGAATTGCCTGAGCAACAAAAACTCATTATTCAAATGCGAGATATTGAAGAATATGAGTTTGAAGAGATTGCCAAAATAATGGATATGAAAGAAACTGCGATACGAGTGGCATTATCAAGAGCTAGGAAATCGGTGAAAGCATTTATGTTAAAAACAAATGATTATGGAATTAAAAAAAATTGAAACCATTTTAGAAAAATATTTTCAAGGAGAAACCAGTATTTCAGAAGAAAATGAATTGAAAAATTACTTTTCTTCAGCAGATGTTGCGCAGCATTTGGAACAATACAAACCTATATTTGGTTATTTCTCAAAAGCGAAAGAACAGGAGTTTAAACAAACGATACCGCTACAAGCTAAAAAACGTAAAGTTGCGTGGTTATCAATTGCAGCTTCAGTTATTGTTTTACTTGGAATTAGCACTTTTACCTATTTACATCAACCACAAGAGCCGAATGATCTGGGGACTTATGATAGCCCAGAAGCAGCTTTTGAAGCTACTCAAATAGCACTTTCGATGTTGTCTAAAAATGTAAATGTTGGAATTGAAAGTGTGTCTTATATTAACGAGTTTCAAAACTCAAAAGAATTAATTTTTAAAACAAAATAAATAGAAATCATGAGAAAAATAGTATTAATATTTGTGCTAAGTGTATTGCCAAATGTTTTTTTTGGTCAATCAGCATTCGATAAATTTGACGGTCAGGATGATGTAACTTCAGTTATAGTAAACAAAAAAATGTTTGAAATGATGGGAAGTGTCAAATTGGAAAATAAGGATAAAGACTCGCAGCAATATTTTAATTTAATAAAAAAGCTAGACAATTTAAAAGTATTTACTACCTCTAGCACCAGAGTAACATCTGAAATGAAAGCTTCAGCTGACAGATACATGAAAGTATCAGGATTGGAGGAATTAATGAGAATTAACGATGGGGGAAAAAATATTAAAATTTGGGTGAAATCAGGTTCAAAAGATTCTCAAATTAAAGAACTATTGATGTTTATGGAAGGAACTTCAAAGGGTAACGAAACCGTTTTAATGTCATTAACTGGTGATTTTGATTTAAATGAAATTTCGGTTCTAACAGACAAAATGAGACTTCCGGGTGGCGATGAACTAAAAAAAGCAACTAAAGGTAAGAAATAATATATGAAACGAATTATTTTTCTATTAGTTTTTGTAAGTTCATTTTTATCAGGTTGTAATGAGAAACCATCTTTGCAAAAATATTTCGTTGAAAATACGGAAAACAAAAACTTCCTGGTTTTAGATTTTTCCCCAAAAATGTTGAATTTAGATAGTTTAAAATTAACCTCAGAAGAAAATACAGCTTTAAAATCATTTGAAAAAGTTAATATTTTGGCTTTTAAATTAAATGATAGTAATAAGTCTGAATTTGAATCAGAAAGAGTCAAAGTGGATGAAATTTTAAGTGAAGAAAAATACCAACAATTAATGAAATTTGGAAATGGAAAAGATGGAGCTTCCGTTAGTTTTATTGGTGATACTGAACATATTGACGAATTTGTATTTTACGCTAATAATAAAGAAAATGGATTTGCTGTGGTAAGAGTTTTGGGAAAAGATATGAATCCTACAGGGATTTTTACTTTAATGTCGGTTCTAAAAAATGCTAATATTGATATGAAACAATTAAAACCATTACAGCAATTAATTGCTAAGTAATAGGTCCGAGTTGGTTATAATGAAAAAAGCGTTCCAAATTGGAACGCTTTTTTTTATTTTTTGAAGTATTTAAAAGGTACTAATAACATTCCAAAACACTCGCCATCTTCCTTTCCGGTGTGTTTGTGATGCATTTTGTGTGCTCTTCTTACTGCTCTTGAATAGACATTATTCGCATTTCTGAATAGTTTAAATCTCTGGTGAATAAAAATGTCGTGAACAATAAAATATGCCAAACCATAGGCAAAAATACCTAAACCGATAGCTAATCCTAAGTCAAAAATCTCATATCTCCATAGGAAAAAGAATCCCATACTAACAACAGCATAAAAAATGAAAAATAAGTCGTTTCTTTCAAACCAAGAATTGTGGTCCTTTTTATGGTGATCAGCATGTAAAACCCATAGAAAACCATGCATAATGTATTTGTGGCTAAACCAAGCCATAAATTCCATTATAAAAAAAGTAGCTAAAAAGACTAAAATATAAATCCACATAATTGATTAAATTTAAATTATTTTTAATTTATAGGTAAAGTAACATTTGGCAAAAAGCCCGTATTTTTGATAATTTGAAACACGAATTCGGGTATTTTTTATTTCTGCTGAAGGTGTTTTTTTTAGTTTTGAAAGTAATTTTTTGTAGTAGGAATAGGCAGTATAAACTCCAAATTTAGCTTCAATAGGAAGAAGAATTATTCCTTCATATCCAGCTTCAAAATCAGCTTCGATTTCTTCAATAATTTTTATTTTAGAATTTTCATCTAATCTTGATAAATCCGTATTTGGGAAATAAGTACGATTTAAATCTTCATAATCAGCTTTTAAATCTCTTAAAAAATTAACTTTCTGGAATGCTGATCCCAATCTCATAGCTGATTCTTTAAGTAAATCGTATTTAAAATTATCTCCTTTAACAAATACTTTTAAACACATTAATCCCACCACATCTGCTGATCCATATATATATTCATTGTATTCAGAAACTGTTTTATAATCTGTTTTATACAAATCTAATTTCATACTTTTCATGAACGCATCAATTAATTCTCTTGGAATTTCATATTTATGAACCGTATTTTGAAAAGCATTTAAAATAGGATTTATACTTATTCTATTTTTTAGAGCAAGCTCTAAATCATTTTCAAAAAGCAATAATAGTTCTTCTTTGTTGTAATCGTGAAAACTATCAACAATTTCATCAGCAAAACGAACAAAACCGTATATATTATAAATGTCTTGACGAATATTTGGCGCAAGCATTTTCACCGCTGAAGAAAAAGAGGTGCTATAAGATTTTGTAACATTTCGGCTACAATCAAAAGATACTTGGTCAAAAAGATTCTTCATAATTATAGGTTTTTTTCAATTAATTCGGCAACTAATTTTCCTGAAATTAATGATGGAGGCACACCAGGTCCAGGAACGGTAAGTTGACCAGTAAAATACATATTTTTAATTTTCGAACTTTTTAATTTAGGCCTCAAAAATGCGGTTTGCATTAATGTATTGGCCATTCCATAAGCATTTCCTTTGAATGAATTATATACTTCTTCAAAGTCAAGTTTACAAAAAGATTCTTTAAAAATAATATTTTCTTTTATATTTTGCTTTGTTAAAATTTCAAATCTTGAAATTATTTTTTCAAAATACTCATCTCTTAATTCTGGTGTATCATTAATTCCTGGAGCAAGTGGTATTAGAAAAAATCCACTTTCCATTCCCTCTGGTGCAGCTGTTTTATCGGTAATTGAAGGGAAATTCGCATAAAATAAAGGATTTTCTGGCCATTTTGGCTCATCATAAATATCCTTGGCATGTTGATTAAAATCCACATCAAAAAATAAAGCATGGTGTGAAATATTTTCAATTTTTTTATTAAAACCTACATAAAATAGAAGAGATGATGGAGCAAAAGTTTTATTTTCCCAGTATTTTTGAGAATAGGCTCGGTACTCAGGATCTAATAATGTCTCAGTATGATGATAATCAGCTCCGCTTAAAATTATATCGGCTTCTACTTTGTTTCCATTTATTTGTAATGCAACTGCTTTTTTATTCTCTACTACTATTTTTTCAATATTTGAATTGGTTTCAAATGTTACTCCTAATTCTAAAGCTAAACTTTCCATTCCTCGAATAACATCGTACATTCCAGTTTTTGGATGCCAGGTTCCCATTCCAAAATCGGCATAATTCATAAAACTATAGAATGACGGAGTATCTGAAGGTTTTGCCCCAAGAAATAATACGGGGAATTCTAATATTTGAATAAGACGTTGATTTTTAAATTTTTTTCGAACATCCTTACTAATATTACTAAAAAACTGACCAACCTTTAATGCAGTTTCTGTTGTTATTAATTCCAATGGTGAAATTCCAGGTCTGTAAACTAAATCTTTTATAGCTATATCATAATTACTTTTAGCGTCAGCCATAAATTTTGCAAGTACTTTACCGCTGCCTTTTTCAATAGTTTCAAATGTGTCGATTATTTCCTCTAGATTGTCAGCAATAGCTATGAAATCATCAATTCCAAAATAAACACGATAAGCTGGTGATAATTTTATCAACTCATAATAATCACTTGGTTTTTTATTAAAGTCACCAAAAAAACGTTCAAAAACGTCAGGCATCCAATACCAACTCGGACCCATATCAAAAGTGAATCCCTCTTTTTTAAATTGTCTGGCTCTTCCGCCAATGGTTTCGTTTTTTTCGAAAACTGTTACTTTATGACCTTTTTGAGCCAAATAGCATGATGCAGCAATAGATGAAAAACCAGAACCTATAATTTTTATGTCTTTTCTCATAATTTATTAACAAAATTACAAAAACAATTTAATTGAATTTTTAATTTTGGTCTATTATTTAAAGGTTAATTACAAGTTCGCTAATAGATGTGAATATCTTAGTTTTGGGGGTAACGAGCTTTTTATCAATATAGTCAACCATTCTTCCTATTAACCATACTTCTGTACTATTATCGTTTAAAACCTCCCTATTTATAGCTTCAATATATGGATTAATTTCATCCTTGTTTGGTTCAACAGTTAAATAGGATATGTAAGTAATATTGTTAAAATAATTTTTTAAATCTTTCAGGTTATCTAGAGGAATACTTTCACCAAGGTAAATGCT
Source organism: Flavobacteriaceae bacterium (assembly GCA_009926065.1). Lineage (GTDB taxonomy): Bacteria > Bacteroidota > Bacteroidia > Flavobacteriales > Flavobacteriaceae > Flavobacterium. Next base: position 16,645 of record RFPP01000014.1, on the reverse strand, counting down.
ACGGTAACCGTGGTGTAAAATTTCATAATTCAAATACATTAATCCCAGCTCGTGAATTTCATTTGAAGGTAGATAAAGAACAAAAACTCGATCATGAATTCTTGGCATTAACTTTTGTTGTTTTTCAGTATTTATAAGTAATTTTTGCTTAATTAAATAGGTAATAAAATGTTCGTGTGCTGGGGTTATAGTGTCCGTTTGCCATAGTAATCCTAGTTCGTTCATTAAGGGAATAAAAATTTCAAAAAATACTTCTCTAAACGATTTTTCTGAGAGTAGGTCATCGTAAGTTTTAAAAAATAACGTTTGATCAAAATTAATCATAGCCATTTTAAAATAAGAAATTGCATGGCTTTTTACACTTTTTTCGGAAATAATATTATTAACAATTTCTGGAATTTCATCAGAATTGTACTTTGCAATTCGAGATATTTTGTAACCATAATCGTGAAGTAAAACTATATTGAGTAGCTTTTGTAAATTGGATAAATCATATAATCTAATATTGGTATCGGTACGCATGGGCTCCAATATGTTATATCGTTTTTCCCAAATTCGAATTGTATGTGCTTTTATCCCCGACAGATTTTCAAGGTCTTTAATGCTAAAAACATTTTTTACGTTGTTCATACTTTTATTGAATAAGTTAAACAAAAGTAATTAATATTTTTATATTAAGTAGTTAATTTTATAAATATTATTGGAAATAATTATTGTTACCTAAAATATTTTGATTGAGCAATATTATATAATAAAAATAAACATTTTTTTAAAAATTTTGATTATCACCAGTATCCACAATAAAATAATCTCTTTTATTAATCTTAAAAATTAGTTTTATTAAAAAAAAAGTGAATTATGATTTTTTAAAGTGTGAAAAAAGATATACTTTTAAAAAATAATTTATTTAATACAACTATGAAAAAAAGTATTTTATTATTCATTTTATTATTTTTAATAAGTAAAGTTGATGCTCAAGTATATTTTCCAAATAATGAAAGTGTTCAAAATAAAAACAATAATTTTACTGCATTTACCAATGCGAAAATATTTGTAACTCCCACTCAAGTAATTGAAAATGGTACTTTATTAATTCAAAATGACAAAGTGATTAGCGCTGGTGTTAACCTTCCTATTCCTAAAAATTGTAAAATTGTTAATTTGGAAGGCAAGTACATTTATCCCTCTTTCATTGACATTTACACTAGTTTTGGAATTGAAAAACCTAAGAAAAGTTCTACATCAGAGGGGGAATCGTATGATACAAAAAGAATAGGTTACTATTGGAACGAAAGCATTAAACCAGAAGTTAATGCATTTGAAAATTTTAATTATGATTTAACTAAAGCAGAAGAATTTTTAAAAGCTGGTTTTGGTGTAGTAGGAACACATGTACACGATGGAGTTGCAAGAGGAACAGGATCATTAATAGCCTTAAATAATTATGAGAAAAGTCTTCGATTACTTTCAAATAAAATTTCTAATCATTTTGGATTTACCAAAAGTGTAACTACTAATCAACCCTATCCAAATTCATTAATGGGAATGATGGCATTGCTTCGTCAAATGTATCATGATATGAATTGGTACAAAAACGGTAACTCTATTTCTAAAGATGCTTCTTTAGAAGCATTAATAAATAATCAAAATTTAATTCAAATATTCGCAAGTGAAGATAAATTAAATAGTATTAGAGCTGCTAAAATAGCTAATGAATTTAAACTAAATTATGTATTAAAAGGAGCGGGAAATGAGTTTGAAAGAATTGAAGAAATAAAAAAAATCAATTCGAAGTTCATTATTCCAATTAATTTTCCTGAAGCTTATGATGTTTCAAATTCTTTTCTATCAGATCAGATTGATTTAAGTGATTTGAGATTTTGGAATCAAGCACCAACAAATTTAAAAGTACTTTCTAACAATAATATAGTATTTGCATTAACTACTGATAAACTAAAAAAAATTGAGGATTTTAGAATAAATCTTCTGAAAGCAATTAAATACGGTTTTGATAAAACTAAGGCTCTGGAGGCGCTTACAACTATTCCAGCTTCAATTATGGGGAAAAGTAATGAAATTGGAAGCTTAAATAAAGGTAGTTTTGCAAATTTTGTGATTACATCAGGAGCTATTTTTGATGAAAAAACAATATTATATGAAAACTGGGTTCAGGGTAATAAATATGTTGTAAATGAAATGACCTTAATAGATATACGAGGTAATTATGATTTAACAATTGATTCCAATGACTACAAATGGAAAATTGAAGGGGAAATTGCAACTCCTAAATCAGAAATTACGGATGTTAATTCAAAAAAAATAAATTCTAAACTCACTATTACAGGTAATTGGATATCTGCTTCTATAAAATCTAATGACACAATTAATAATAGTTTTTTGAGGTTAAGTGGTTATATAGAAAATGCTCAAAAACTATCTGGAAAAGCAATATTAACCAATGGAAAAGAGGTTAAATGGAATGCAATTAAAACTGCCCCTTTTATTATTGTAAAAGACAGTTCCAAAACTGATAAACCAAATTTAGTATTACCAGTAACCTTTCCGAATATAGCTTATGGAAATAGTAAAAAACCATCTCAGCAAACATTATTATTTAAAAATGCCACTGTATGGACTAATGAATCAGAAGGTATATTAAAAGATACTGATGTATTAGTAAAAAATGGAAAAATTGTAGCTGTAGGTAAAAATATTGAAGACATTAATGCTATTAAAGTTGATGCCAAAGGGAAACATTTAACAACTGGAATTATCGATGAGCATTCACACATAGCTATTTCTAAAGGGGTTAATGAGGGTGGTCACAATTCGAGTGCAGAAGTTACAATTCAAGATGTTGTGAATTCTGAAGATATAAACATTTATAGAGAACTAGCGGGTGGCGTAACTACTTCGCAATTACTTCATGGTTCAGCAAATCCTATAGGGGGTTGTTCTGCAATAGTTAAATGGAAATGGGGATTGTCAGCAGACGAAATGTTGTATAAAAATCAACCTAAATTTATAAAATTTGCCCTTGGTGAAAATGTAAAACAATCTAATATTAGTAGAAGTTCAACTCGATTTCCTCAGTCTAGAATGGGAGTTGAACAAGTATTTACAGATTATTTTCAACGTGCAATAGACTACGATTTAACCTGGAAAGCTTATAATTCCAATCCTAAAAAAGATAAATCTAAGGCTCCAAGAATAGATTTAGAATTACAAAATCTTGCAGAAATAATTAATAAAGAACGTTTTATAACCTGTCATTCCTATGTTCAATCGGAGATATTAATGATGATGAATGTTGCTGAAAAGTTTAATTTCAGAGTCAATACCTTTACACATATTTTGGAAGGTTATAAAGTAGCAGATAGAATGAAAGCCCATGGTGTAGGAGCTTCTACATTTTCGGACTGGTGGGCCTATAAGTTCGAAGTAAATGATGCAATTCCTTATAATGGCGCAATAATGCACAATGAAGGTTTAGTAGTAGCATTTAATTCCGATGATGCAGAAATGTCTCGTAGATTAAATCAAGAGGCCGGGAAAGCAGTTAAATATGGAAATGTTCCTGAAGAGGAAGCATGGAAATTTGTTACTTTAAACCCTGCTAAATTATTGCACATAGATGATAAAGTTGGAAGTATAAAAGTGGGTAAAGATGCCGACCTAGTTTTATGGAGTAATAATCCATTGTCAATTTATGCAAAAGCTGAAAAAACATTGATTGAAGGAATAGTTTATTATGATATAGAAAATGATGAACTAAAAAGAACATCCAATGCCAATGAAAGAAATATTTTAATTGGTCAATTAATGCTTGAAAAAAATAAAGGCTCTAATACTCAAGAACCAAAGAAGAAAGAGAGAAAAGAAGACCATTGTGATACTTTAGAAGAATAAAAAAAATGAAAAAGATATATTTAATATTAGTAACGTTTTTTGTATTTACTTTAAATACAAATGGACAGCATATTCCTGCAAATAAGCAATCAAAAACAGTATTGATACTAAATGGTTTTGCTCATATAGGTAATGGAAAAGTGATTGAAAATAGTGCCATCGGTTTTAAAGATGGTAAAATTATTTTAGTAGAAGATGCCAAAACGTTGAAACTTTCAAGTGACGCATTCGATATCACAATTAATGCTACTGGAAAGCATATTTATCCAGGTTTTATTGCACCAAATTCAACACTTGGCTTAGTAGAAGTTGATGCAGTTAAATCATCGGATGACGAAAGAGAAATCGGAGATATGAATCCTCACGTTAGAAGTATTATTGCCTATGCTGCCGATTCAAAAGTTATTGAAACTGCTCGTCCTAATGGAATTTTGATGGCTCAAATTACCCCACGAGGTGGAACAATTTCAGGTACCTCCTCAATAGTTCAATTGGATGCTTGGAATTGGAAAGACGCTATAATCAAAGAAAATGATGGAATACACATGAATTTTCCTCCTACAATGAAAAGAAACGGATGGTGGGCAGAGCCAGGAACAATGGAAGCCAATAAGGATTATCTTAAAAAAATTGGAGAAATAAATTTGTTTTTTGAAAATTCAAGAGCCTATTGTGCTGCTATTCCTAAAGAAAAAAACTTGATTTTTGAAGCAATGAATGGAATATTTGCAGGAACTCAAACTTTATTTATACATGCTCAAGAAGAAAAACAAATTATAGATGCGGTTCAACTAGCAAAGCAATTTGGAATTAAAAAAATGGTAATTGTTGGTGGATATGATGCTTATAAAACTTCAGATTTATTAAAGGAAAATGCCATAGGTGTACTTTTAAGAAATGTACATGAAATGCCAAATCGAGAAGATGAAGACGTTGATTTGCCATACAAAATGGCACAAATATTATTAAGTAAAGGTATAGTTGTTGGATTAGAAAATAGTGGAGGTATGGAGAGAATGCAAACTCGTAACCTACCATTTCTAGCAGGAACATGTGCTGCATATGGTATTGATAAAGAACAGGCATTAAAATTGATTACCTCAAATACAGCAAAAATTTTAGGTATTGATGATATCTGTGGTACTTTGGAACCAGGAAAAGATGCTACTTTATTTATATCAGAAGGCGATGCTTTAGATATGAGAACAAATATATTGACCGATATTTATATTCAAGGTAGAAAGTTAAGTTTGGAAACCCATCAAACAAAACTTAACGCTAAGTATAAAGAAAAATACAAGCAGAAATAATTAAATAAACTCGATTGGTTTAGGTTTTATTAATCTATTTAAGAATTTATTGATACATAACCAAAAAATCGATTATTTCTTTTTATTTGTGACCACGATCAGATTCGAACTGACACGTCTTGCGACACCACCCCCTCAAGATGGCGAGTCTACCAATTTCTCCACGTGGCCTAAAATAAAAAAGTCATCCGCCGGTGGTGGACAACTTTTATTGTGACTCGACTGGGGCTCGAACCCAGGACCCCATCATTAAAAGTGATGTGCTCTACCAACTGAGCTATCGAGTCATTGCTTGAAAGAATTAAAATTATTATATTTTTTGTGACTCGACTGGGGCTCGAACCCAGGACCCCATCATTAAAAGTGATGTGCTCTACCGACTGAGCTATCGAGTCATTTTTCTATTCCTTCAACGCGGGTGCAAATATAAGGTGTTATTATTTATTTTTCAAAGCTATTTTATTTATAAATTTACTTTTTAAACAAATTTATCTTAAGGCCTTAGTTTATAAGGCATTATTATTATGAAAAAAATTATTTTATTGGGTTACATGGGTTGTGGGAAGTCAACTATTGCAAAATTACTTGCTAAATCTATGTCTATTTCCTACTTAGATTTGGATGAAATCATTGAAAAAAAGGAAAACTCAACTATAAAAAAAATCTTCACAGAGAAGGGTGAAATTTATTTTAGAAAATTGGAAAATGAAATTTTAGCTGATCTCATTCAAAACCAAGAGTCATTTGTTTTGAGTCTTGGCGGTGGAACTCCGTGCTATTCCAATAACCATGAATTTCTAAAATTCGAAGGAGTAATTTCTTTCTATTTGGCTGCTTCAATACCAACATTATATCAACGATTACTTAATAATAACGCTGAACGACCTTTAATTGCCAATAAAAAACCAGAAGAAATAAAAGAATATATAGCTAAAAACCTATTCGATCGAAGTTTCTACTATAATCAAGCTGATTATACAATCAATATAGAAGGGAAATCACCACAAATATTAGCCTCAGAAATTAAATCACTATTAGTTTAAATAAGCGTAGTCACCCTTTTCATCAAAAACTACTTGAACGTGTTCATGTAAAGATGTAGAAAGTGAAATCCCTTTAAAATCAGCTTTTACTGGATATTTTTTGTGATTTCGATCGACTAAAACGGCTGTTTTTAACTTTTTTAATGGTACTTCCAAGAAATGCTTAACACCGTAAATTAAAGTTGTCCCAGAATTTAAAACATCATCAACTAAAACCAACCCCTTATTTTGATATTGTTCTAAAGAAATAGATGTAGTAATTGGAGTATTTACATTTTGTTTATTGATGTAAACTTCGCACAAAATAATTTTAATTTTAGAAATTTTTTCCAACTCAGTTGCTATTTTCTTAGCAAAAACGAATCCATTGGAAGCAATTCCGCCAATAACAATTTCCTCTTCATCCACAAAAGTCTCGTAAATTTGGTAAGCAATACGAGTAATTTTATGCTTAATTTCTTGATTGTTAAGTATGATGTTATGGACCATAATATTTTTTTTCAAAGATAATAAACTATTTATATTAAATACAAAACAAAGATGCTTTCAGAATAGAAAATTAATTCTAAATTAGCATTTTGTAAAAATTAAATTATTAATGAAATTTGAAGAAATTCCTGTATTAAGAAATATAATTCATGTGCTACAACGAATCAAACCAATGTGGCTCCATGGCTTGTCTTTTTATGATTTAATCAAAATGTACTCCATAGGAATTTTTGAGGGGGCACTTTCCTATCATGCAAGTTCAGTAGCATTTAGTTTTTTTATGGCACTTTTTCCATTTGCATTATTTATATTAAATTTAATACCTTACATACCTATCGATGGTTTTCAAGCCGACTTTCTAGAATTTGTAAAAGATGGGGTACCGCCAAATACCTATGATGCTATTTTTACAATTATTAACGATATTCTAAATAATAGTCAATCTGGATTATTATCAACTGGTTTTTTATTGTCAATATTTTTAATGGCCAATGGACTTAACGCAATTCTTGGTGGTTTTGAATCCTCCCGACATGTTTTGGTTAAAAGAGGTTTTCTACAGCAATATTTAATTGCATTAGCTTTATCATTATTACTATCCTTGTTACTTTTAATCACTGTAGCTGCAATTGTTATTTTTGAGGTATTTATTCAAAAAACAATCATTCAGGATGTATTAAGCGATACACTATCAATAATTATATTAAGTCGATATGCTTTTGTAATTTTGATGATACTAATTACTATTTCTATTTTATTTAAATTTGGAACAAAAAATAAGGATAAACAATCATTAATAACTATAGGTTCAATTTTTACTACTATTTTGGTTATAATTTCATCCTATTTTTTTGGTATTTGGGTTGTTAAATTTTCAAAATATAACGAACTTTATGGCTCAATTGGTACATTATTGATCATGATGTTTTACATATGGATTAATTGTATGATTTTGTTATTAGGATTTGAATTAAACTCAATAATTAGTAAGTTAAAAAATAATAAATAATTAATAATTAGTTTCTTTTGAAGCTATTCCCGCTATCCGCTAAATCCAACCTAAAAAGTTTGGGATATCGCTGCTATCGGGGCTAAAAAACCTTATAAATCATGAAAAAACTTTTATTTTTAATTTTAATCTTTTCATCAATCAATTTTTACGCTCAAAGTCGTGGCGTTTTAGGTAAATGGAATACTATCGATGAAGTAACAGGAAAAGCATTATCTGTAGTGGAAATATATGAATATAACAATAAAATTTATGGTAAAATTGTTGAAATATTGAATCCAAAAAATCGAAATAATACCTGCAAAGATTGTCCTGGAGAAGATTTCAATAAACCCGTTTTAGGATTAATAATAATTAAAGGATTAGTAAAAGACGGGTCAGAATATAACGATGGTAAAATTCTTGATCCAAAATCTGGAAAATTATATAAATGTTATATTGAATTGGAAAGCCCAAACAAACTCAAAGTTCGAGGTTATTTAGGAATTTCTCTTATTGGTAGAACGCAATATTGGGAACGTGTAAAATAAAATAAATGCAATTTTTCGTTGAAGTAATTTTACCCCTTTCTCTTGCAAAAACTTTTACTTATAGTGTTTCTGAAACAGAATATCATTATTTAAAAAAAGGAATGCGCGTGGCAGTTCCTTTTGGTAAAAGTAAAATATACACGGCATTAGTTATTGAAATACATCAAAACCCTCCAACCTTATATGACGCTAAAGAAATTCATCAAATTCTTGATGATAAACCTTTAGTAACACCAACTCAAATTGCACATTGGCAATGGATTGCCTCTTATTATATGTGTGCTATTGGTGATGTATTTCGTGGAGCAATTCCAAGTGCATTATTATTAGAAAGCGAAACGTTAATTTCTCAAAAACAAAATATTCATGTTGATGAATCTCTACTTAATGACGATGAGTATTTAATATATCAAGCGCTACAGTACCAGAGTTCGCTCAAGGTTCAAGACATTATTTCAATACTAAATAAAAAAAATGTTTTTCCCATTCTTCAAAAACTAATTGATAAAAATATACTGGTTTTGCAAGAGGAAATACAAGAATCATACAAACCTAAATTAGTTCGTTACGTTCGTTTAAATAAGGAATTTGATTCTAATAATGGTTTACAGCAATTACTGGAAACGTTAAAAGGGGCTTCCAAACAAAAGGAAGTTATTTTATCTTATTTTCAATTAACAGCCACTGAAAAGAAACCGATTACTGTTAAAAAACTATCTGAATCCTCACAATCCACAACTGTAATTATTAAAGCCCTAATTGATAAAAATATTTTTGAAGAATATTACCTTAAAGAAGATCGTGTTAATTTTCAAGGTGATTCGAATGAAGGCGAATTAAAATTGAGTTCAACTCAGGATAAAGCATTCAATTCGATTAAAGAATCATTAACCAGTAAAGATGTTTGTTTACTTCATGGCGTAACTGCAAGTGGTAAAACAGAAATATATATTAAGTTGATTGAAGATTACCTTGCAAAAGGAAATCAAGTTCTATATTTATTACCAGAAATTGCTTTAACTACCCAATTAGTTGGAAGATTACGAACTCATTTTGGTAATAAAGTAGCTGTTTTTCATTCTAAAAACAGCAATAATGAAAGAGTTGAGGTTTGGCATCAGGTACTTAATAACTCTGAAAAATCGCAGATAGTAATAGGAGCGAGGTCGGCTTTATTTTTACCTTTTCAAAATTTAGGTTTTATAATTGTTGATGAAGAACACGAACAAAACTTTAAACAAGTTGACCCAGCACCAAGATATCACGCTCGTGATGCCTCAATTTTTTTAGCTGGTCTGCAAAAGTCGAAGGTGCTTTTAGGGTCTGCAACACCCAGTTTAGAATCCTACAATAATGCTATTAATGGGAAGTATGGATTGGTTTCGCTTGTAGAAAGATACGGAAATGTAACGCTACCTGTTATTGAATTAGTAGATCTTAAAGATAAGTATTTTAGAAAAAAAATGACAGGTCATTTTAGCGAAGTATTAATTCAAGAAATCTCGAAATCAGTGACACTTGGCGAGCAGGTAATTTTGTTTCAAAACCGCCGAGGCTATTCTCCATTATTGGAATGTTTGACTTGTGGTCACGTTCCTCAATGTCAACAATGTGATGTGAGTTTAACCTACCACAAGCATAAAAATCAATTACGATGTCATTATTGTGGTTATTTCATTGCAAAACCTTCTAATTGTCATGCATGTTCGAGTGTAAATTTAACCACAAAGGGTTTTGGAACTGAGCAAATTCAACAAGAGTTAGTTGCCCTTTTTCCTAGTCATAAGATTGGTAGAATGGATCAAGATACAACGAGAGGCAAATTTGGATTTGAAAAAATAATTGATGGTTTTAAAAATCGAGAAATTGATATATTGGTTGGAACCCAAATGTTAGGAAAAGGCTTGGATTTTGAAAATGTTACTTTGGTAGGTATTATGAACGCCGATAACATGCTATATCATCCAGATTTTAGGGCTTTTGAAAGAAGTTTTCAAATGATGGCTCAAGTTTCAGGTCGTTCAGGAAGGTCAAAAAAACAGGGAAAAGTGATAATTCAAACCTACATGCCCTTGCATAACACGATACAGCAAGTAATGCGAAATGATTATCAATCAATGTTTAAAGAGCAATTATTGGAACGTGAATTATATAAATATCCTCCTTTTTATAAATTAATTAAACTTACCTTGAAACACCGCGATTACGATAAGTTAAAAGAAGGATCAATGTGGTTGTATCAGGTGATGCAGCAAAGTTTACCAATGCCGGTATTAGGACCTGAGGAACCAGCAATCAGCAGAATTCGTAATGAATATATTCGAACAATTATGATTAAAATTCCCGCAAAAACATCTATTGTAACTACTAAAAATACACTTGTTAAAATTCTCAATAGTTTTGAAGCAATTTCTTCTTACAGATCCATAAAAGTAATCGTTAATGTTGATTTTTAGTAGTTTGACTGATTATAATTTACTCCTTAAAAAATAATAATGCAAAAATGAAAACAAAAATTGTAGTGTTGATGGTTACTTTTTTTACTTTGAATTTAATTGCTCAAACTAAGCAAGATTCAATTAATCAATTAAAAAATATTATTGTTAACTCACGTCAAAAGACTTTGAAAGAAAGAAATGAATTTAAGCGTCATGGTCAATCTACAGAGCTGTTAACGACTGAAGAAATAAATAGAAACAATCCTTCTTTTTTAGAACAAAGTTTAGGAGTCATGGCTGGAGTTCAAGTGGACAAAAGAACACAATTAGGAGGCCAAAGAATTGTGATTAGAGGCTATGGAAACGATCAAAAGTTTAATAATTGGGGAATCAAAGTCTACTATAACCAAATGCCTTTAACTAACGCTGAGGGAGTTACAATATTAGATGATGTTGATTTTTCAATAGTTGATAAAATGGATGTTATTAAAGGACCAGCTTCTACAATGTATGGCTCAGGAGTAGGTGGAGTAGTACGTTTTTATTTGAAGAACTCTGAGGAAAAAGGGATATCTTTAACTCAAAATACTACCACAGGTACTTTTAATTTGGTTCAATCCAACACGCGGTTGGACTATGTTACAGATAATACCTCAATGTTTGTTAATTTTGGTCACTTGCAATCGAATGGATATCGTCCTAATGGTCAGAGTTTAAAAAATTTCGTTACCTACAAAGGAGATTTTAAATTTACTGATAAGCAATCCGTTTCAGTATTTTTGAGTCATAATTATTCTCATGAAGGTATATCAGGTCAAATACCGTATTCTTATTATTATATAAATTATGATCCTGGAAATGATGCTTACCTTAGGAAAAATGCACATTTAAATATGCAATCCTCTCGTTTTGGGATTACTAATAATTTTAATTTCACCAATACATTTAAAAATTCGACTGTTCTCTTTTATTCTGGTACTGAATCTGAAAGGTTAGTAGCAGGTGCTTCCGAACAATTTAGTTCTCCAAATTATGGTTTGCGTTCTGTTTTTACAAAGTCAAATGATATTTCAAATGCTATTGAAAATGTAATGGACTTTGGAACAGAAATACAGCAGTGCAAGTCGTTAATATCTAATTTCAGATTTTCGGGCGACTTAAATAATCCATTTTTGGTTTCACCAATTGCTCCTGGGAATTATTATAAATATACTACCAATCAGCAATCCATATTCATACACAATCGAGTTAATTTTAAAAAGTTCGATTTATCATTAATAATAGGTGTAAGTGCAAATAAAATTGATTATGACCGAATTGATTTATTGGCTCTCCCAGGTTTGATTACTGGAAATTCTAATAATACTTCATTTAGTAAATCATTTACTACTTCTTATAATCCACATATTGCTATTCAAAAAACATATAAAGATCAAATTTTTAATCTTAGTTACAGTGAAGGCTACAATGCGCCAACAGCTGCTAACTCTTTTATTGCTGCATTGAATAAGACCAATGATGACTTAGTTGCAGAAAAAGCCAAAATGCTCGAGTTTTCTGTTCAAGGGTTATTATTTAATACACGATTTGATTATCAAGTTTCACTTTTTAATATAAATATCAATAATAAATTAACTCAATTAAGTGCTCCAAATCCTGCCGGTGGAAATTATACTTTTACTGCAAATACCGGAAATCAATTGAATAGAGGTTTGGAAGCAAGTGTAGGATATGTTCATGAAATGAAATCAAATCCAATTCTTTCAAAAATTACATCATTTGTAAATTTTTCATATTTTGATTTCAAATACATTGATTTTTCAACAAGAGTAGGAGGGATTTTATCTGATTTTTCTAATAAAACAGTAGTTGGAATTCCAAAACAGAAATATTCAATAGGGTTCGATTTTCAATCGCCTAAAGGAATTTACTTGAACACAACATTTAACTATTTAAGTGAGGTTTTTTCTGATTTTGCAAATACAAATAGCGTCAATGGTTTCGGACTGTTAAATTCAAAATTGGGTTATAAATTTACTACAGATAATAAAAAGTTGAACTTTGATATTTTTGTTGCTGGAAATAATCTAACTAATCAAATCAATTATACCTTTCTGTTTTTAGGAAGTAATATCAATGATTTTGATCCAGGAAATGGATTTCCTACTGGTATGGCAGCTGATGTAAATCCAGGATCGAGTAGAGCCTATTTTTGGAACGGGATCAATATAAAGTATAGCTTCTAATTAGATAATTACATTAATTGAGCTTTATTTTTATTCGATTTTAAGCACCAACAAAGAAATTTAGAAAGTTTGTTTGTCAATTCAAAAATATAATCTACTTTTGCATCCAATTTAACAATAAAATAAAATTTTTATGAATCATTATGAAACTGTTTTCATTTTAAATCCCGTTTTATCTGAAGTTCAGGTAAAGGAAACAGTAAGCAAATTTGAAGATTTTCTTACATCCAGAGGAGGAGAAATTGTAGCCAAAGAGGATTGGGGCCTAAAAAAAATGGCCTACGAAATTCAACACAAAAAAAGTGGTTTTTACCATTTATTTGAATTCAAAGTTGCAGCAGATGTTCTAATTGCATTTGAAACTGAATTCAGACGTGACGAGAGAGTTATGCGTTTCTTAACCGTAAGTTTAGATAAACACGCAATTTCTTGGGCAGAAAGAAGAAGAGCTAAGTTAAAATCATTTAAAGCATAATAATTATGTCAACATTACAACAATCGGCTTCAGGTAAAAAAGATGGAGATATCAGATATCTTACTCCTTTAAACATAGAAACAAATAAATTAAAAAAATATTGTCGTTTCAAAAAATCGGGCATCAAATATATTGATTATAAAGATGCAGATTTCTTATTAAAATTCGTTAATGAGCAAGGAAAAATTCTTCCTCGTCGTTTAACAGGAACCTCATTAAAATACCAAAGAAAAGTTTCAGTAGCTATTAAAAGAGCACGTCACTTAGCTTTAATGCCATATGTGGCGGATTTATTAAAATAATTAAAAATTAACAGTTGTTGTTTCGCTACTGCGGGACTAACTTCTAATAAAAAAGGACAACAACATGGAACTTATATTAAAAAAAGACGTTCAAAACTTAGGATTTAAAGACGATGTAGTAACTGTAAAAAATGGTTATGGTCGTAATTTCTTAATCCCTCAAGGATATGCACAATTAGCAACTGCTTCTGCAAAGAAAGTACTAGCTGAAAATTTGAAGCAAAGAGCTCATAAAGAAGCTAAAATTGTTAGTGATGCTCAAGCATTAGCGGAAGCTTTGAAAGCTTTAGAAATTAAAATCTTTGCTAAAGCAGGTGGTGAAAAATTATTTGGTTCAATTACCAATATCGATATCGCTGAAGCTCTTGCTAAATGCGGTCATGAAATAGATAGAAAATTCATTACGAGTGGAATTGTTAAAAGAGTTGGTAAATATTCAGCTACTATTCGTTTACATAGAGATGTAGTTGTTGAATTATCCTATGAAATCATTGCAGAAAAAGCTTAATTTCTAAATTTATATTTATAAATCCCGATGAAAGTCGGGATTTTTTTTTAATCTGAATTTAATTCATATTTAATGATTTATTTTTGTAAAGCATACCTATCAGAGGGTGAAATAAAAATAGTTTAAATGAAATACTCCAGACTTACTAAAGAACAATTAGAAGAAATGCATGCTGAATTCAGCAAATTTCTTGCAACTCAAGCTATAGATAAATTTGAATGGGATCAAATCAAAATTGAAAAACCTGAAGTCGCCGAACAAGAATTGGATGTTTTCTCCGATTTAGTTTGGGAAGGAGTCCTTTCAAAAACAGAATATTTAGAACATTTTTCCAAAAATCATATTTTTCTTTTCCAATGTTATGATACTTATGTAAAATCAATCATATTGAAATCATTGGTACCAAAAGTAGATTTCTTGACAAAAGAAGGTTTGCATTGGTTGAGCGATAATCTATTTACTGAAACTATCGAGATTAAAATAGGAAAAAAAGAATTTTCCGAAGATAGAAATCAGTCGCTTTTTCAGCTAATTCAACAAGGCGCGATTTTAAGTGACGGACAATTATTCAAACAAATAAATACCATTATTGAGTCGGAATAATTTATAAAATATTTCAAAATCATAAGCATTATTTGTAACTTTGAATTCGATAACTTTCTCAAATTGTTCAATGGATATTCAAATTACAATTCAAAATTTAAGAGATGAATTAAACCAACATAATCATAATTATTATGTATTGGATCACCCTACAATTTCTGATTTTGAATTTGATATTAAGCTTAAACAACTCCAAGATTTAGAAAACCAATACCCCGAATTTTTCGACGAGAATTCACCAACACAAAGAGTAGGAGGTGCGATAACTAAAAATTTTGCAACTGTAGCTCATGATTACAGAATGTACTCTTTGGATAATTCTTATTCTAAAGAAGATTTATTAGAATGGGAAAACAGAATTCAAAAAGTATTAGGTGATGTATCTTTGGAATATGTTTGTGAGCTAAAATACGATGGTGCCTCTATCAGTATTACTTATGAAAATGGAAAATTAAAAAGAGCAGTAACACGTGGCGATGGTTTTCAAGGGGATGATGTGACCAATAATATCAAAACTATAAAATCTATTCCGTTACTATTAACTGGTAATTTTCCTGATAAATTTGACATACGAGGAGAAATTATTATTCCTTTTGCTGGATTTGAAAAAATGAATCAAGAATTGATTGATATTGGAGAAACACCCTATTCTAATCCTAGAAATACCGCATCAGGAAGTTTAAAACTTCAAGATAGTACAGAAGTTTCAAAACGACCATTAGATTGTTTGCTTTATTTTATAATAGGTCAAAATCTACCGTTTTATTCACAAATTGAAAGTTTAAATAGCGCAAGATCTTGGGGTTTTAAAGTGCCAAACGAAACACGTTTGGCAAAAAACATGAATCAAGTTTTTCAATTTATCGATTTTTGGGATATAAACAGACATAAATTACCGTACGAAACGGATGGTGTAGTAATTAAAGTAAATCAATTCCAGTATCAAGATGAACTGGGCTATACTGCAAAATCGCCTCGTTGGGCAATGGCCTACAAATTTAAATCGGAGCAGGTTTCCACTCGTTTAAATTCTATCACCTATCAAGTGGGAAGAACCGGAGCTATTACACCAGTGGCAAATTTAGAACCAGTTCAACTAGCGGGAACTATAGTAAAAAGAGCTTCATTACACAATGCAGATCAAATAGAAAAATTAGATATCAGAATAGGAGATGAAGTATTTGTAGAAAAAGGGGGTGAAATTATCCCTAAAATTATAGCTGTTGATAATAGCAAACGCTCATCAAATTTTATTCCAACTAAATACATAACGCATTGTCCTGAGTGTCAAACCGAATTGGTTCGATTGAATGGAGAAGCTAATCATTATTGCCCAAATTTTTATGGCTGTCCTCCTCAAATTATAGGAAGAATTCAACATTTTATATCCAGAAAAGCAATGGATATTGAAGGTTTAGGAGGGGAAACTGTTGCTTTATTATTCAATAACGGATTGGTAACCAATTATGCTGATTTATATAATTTAACAGTTGAGCAAATTTTGCCATTGGAAAGAATGGCACAAAAATCAGCAGAGAACTTAATTAATGGAGTTTCTAATTCAAAAAATGTACCTTTTGAAAATGTACTTTTTGCACTTGGAATCCGATATGTCGGAGAAACTGTGGCAAAAAAATTAGCTAAGCATTATAAGAGTATAGATGCTTTAAGTAAAGCTACTTTTACAGATTTGGTTTTGGTTGATGAAATTGGAGATCGAATTGCTCAAAGTGTTATTGACTTTTTTGAAAATCCTTCAAATCAATCAATTATTACGGAATTA
>RFPP01000013.1 GCA_009926065.1 Flavobacteriaceae bacterium | reverse complement strand
GCTACGCTACACCCCGAATTTTTTTTGCGGAGAGTAAGGGATTCGAACCCTTGGTACAGTTTCCCATACGCATGTTTAGCAAACATGTCCTTTCGGCCACTCAGGCAACTCTCCTAAGAAAGATTTCTCTTTTCTTAAAGCGGATGCAAATGTAGCGTTCTAATCTATATTTTACAAATAAATAGCTTGTTTTTTTAAATGTTATTTTAAAATGATTAACAATCAGTTAAATAGCTAAATTTCATCCAAAATGAAATTAATAATTGAAAAATTATAGTTAAAGATTATAATAAATCAATATCATTTAAATTATATTCTAAAAATTTGTAATAAACTATTAATGCAAAATGATTAAATTTGCAACTTAAATATATAAACAATGACACATAAAAAAGTAGTAATTGTATCAGCCGTAAGAACACCAATAGGTAGTTTTATGGGGGGATTATCAACAGTTAGTGCACCACAACTTGGAGCAGTAGCAATAAAAGGAGCATTAAATAAAATAAATTTAAATCCTGAATTAATTGATGAAGTTATTATGGGAATTGTTGTTCAAGCTGGAGTTGGGCAAGCTCCTGCTCGTCAAGCAGCTTTATTAGCAGGTCTTCCGAATAAAACGATTGCTACCACTATAAATAAAGTATGTGCCTCTGGTATGAAAGCAGTAATGCAAGGTGCACAGTCAATAATGTTGGGTGACGCTGATATAATTGTAGCTGGTGGTATGGAAAATATGAGTTTAATTCCTCATTATTTACAACTTAGAAATGGTAATAAATTTGGTTCAGTAAACCTAATTGACGGTATGCAAAAAGACGGTTTGTCTGATGCCTACGATAATTCGGCTATGGGAGTTTCTGCAGATTTATGTGCAACAGAATATAAAATTACTCGTGAACAACAAGATGCATTTGCAATACAATCATATAATCGTTCCACTTTAGCATGGGAAACTGGAAAATTTGATTCTGAAATAGTCCCAGTTTCTGTACCTCAAAAACGAGGTGAACCAATTATTATTGATAAAGACGAAGAATATACCAATGTGAAATTGGACAAAATTCCAACGTTAGCTCCAGCTTTTACAAAAGAAGGAACAGTAACGGCAGCAAATGCTTCTACTATTAATGACGGAGCTGCAGCACTTGTCTTGATGAGTGAGGAGAAAGCAATTGAATTAGGTTTAAAACCCTTAGCCTATATTAAAAGTTATGCTGATGCTGAACAAGAACCAAAATGGTTTACTACTACCCCATCTGTTGCACTTCCAAAAGCTCTAAAAAAAATAGGTTTAACAGTTGATGATGTTGATTATTTTGAATTTAATGAGGCATTTTCAGTGGTTGGATTAGCGAATTCTAAAATTTTAGGATTGGATGATTCCAAAGTTAATGTTAATGGAGGTGCTGTTTCGTTAGGACATCCTCTAGGTTGTTCCGGGGCGAGAATAATTGTAACTTTAATAAATGTTTTAGCACAAAATAATGCAAAAATAGGAGCCGCAGCAATTTGTAATGGCGGTGGAGGTGCGTCAGCAATTATAATTGAAAGACAATAATTTATATGTTTGGAATTGGTAATTTAGCGATTATACCTTTAAGAATTGAACCTAATGATCGAAGTGAAATAGTTTCACAAGTATTGTTTGGCGAACATTTTGAAGTAATTGATAAATTTAAGCAGTGGTCTAAAATCAAATTACAATATGATAATTACGAAGGTTGGATTGACACTAAACAATTTCAACCGATATCAAAAGATGAATTCAATAGTTTGTCAAGTCAAGAAATTGTATTGAATGGAGATTTGATTGATTACATTACCGCAGATAATAATTTTATGATGCCTATTCCACTTGGAGCCACTTTAACTTTTTTAGAAGATTCCAAAGTAAATATTTCTAACTATGAATTTGAAGGTGCAAAAGTTAGTGGAATCAAACCAAAATCGGAATTGATAAAAACGGCATTTATGTATCTAAACGCTCCTTATCTTTGGGGTGGAAAAACTCCTTTTGGAATAGATTGTTCTGGGTTTACGCAAATGGTTTATAAATTAAATGGTTACAAACTACTTCGAGATGCCGCACAACAAGCCTCACAAGGAATTCCATTGAGTTTTATTGAAGAAAGTGAACCAGGAGATTTAGCCTTTTTTGATAACGAGGAAGGGAATATCATTCACGTAGGAATAATTATGGAAAACAATTATATTATTCACGCAAGTGGTAAAGTTCGAATAGACCGATTAGATCATTTAGGAATTTATAATGCTGAAACAAAAAGGCATACTCATAAACTCCGAGTTATAAAAAAAATTATTTAAAAAAAAATCCCGACAAATTGTTCGGGATTTTTTTTGTTGTTTTTAGAATATTATTTCTTTAACAGTGCTTTTAATGCTTTAGCTTCATCAAACAATTCAATTGCATTATATACACCTACTAAAGTTCTAATAGCATCAACATTTTCAGGATCTAATTCAACTACCTTTTTTAAATATGGTATAGCACTTTTATAAACATCTTCTCTCTGTTTTTTCAATACATCGTATTTTTTCATTTCAGGTGCTGAAGTTCCTAATTTATTCATTTTCTCAATTAGAACCTTTTCAGCATCTAATTTTAATATTGCTAAATTTAAATAGGCATTTCCATATTTAGGATCTATTTCAATAGCTTTTAAATAATATTTCTCTGCATCAGTTAATTCTTTATTATTGTAACTAATCACACCTAAATTGAAGACTAAATCAGCGTTATTAGGATTCTTTGCTAATGCTTCTGAAATTAATTTTTTATAAGAAACCATATCGTTTTCTTTCAAATAAATATTAGATTCAGATATGATTAATGAAACATCATCAGGATTTTCTTTACGAGCTTCCTGTATTGCTATTTTTGCTTCAGAAGCTAAACCAAGTTCAAGATAAATTAATGCTATATTCTTGTATATTTCTGGTCTCTTTGAAGCTAATTTTTCGTCTCTTGGTTTCTCATGAGTACCAGCTTTTAAATAAATATCTCTCTCAGATTTACTATTAAAAGTTTCTTCTTTTTGGCTTTTAATATTAATTGCATAATAACCTTCACCTTCACCTGTATAATTTTTTTCTTTTAGCAATAAATAATAATCCAAAGACAACTTATAGTCTTTTGCATTAACTGCATAATTTGCAGCAAAATATAATTTTTCTAAATCGCTGTTGTCCAAATAGTATATTGCTGCTAAAACTATTGCTGCATCCTTAAAATTTGAACTATTAGATAAAGAAATTGCATAATTTACTAATATTGGCTTTAAAGCAGTAATTTTTTGATTAATATCCTTCGAATAAAGATCTTTACCAGATTTTTTTTCATACTCCTTAGTGGCATTTGCAACAGAAACAAATTGATTGAGCTTGTCAATAGTTAAAATTTTTAAAGGTAATAGTGGATCAGTACTTTTAGCAGGATTTGACAATGACGAAGTTATTTCCAAAACAGGTGCAACTGCTTTATAATAAGCAAAATATACTTTGTCTTCTTCAGTTGAACCCGCAATTAAAGGTTCTCCATTTACTAGAGTAGTTTTGTAAAGTTCCATATCGGAATCAGAAATTTTTTCTCTTCCGTATATTTTCTTTAACGTTTTTAATTCATCCTTCTGTGCAAAAGCAGCACTCGAAATTAGGATTGATGATACAAGTAATAGAACTTTACTTTTCATATTTATAAATTTTAAATTAATTAATCTTCGTTTTCGTCGTCAGAGTCATCATCAGAATCTTCTTCTTCGTCTTCAACAACTTCATCATCGTCATCATCGTCATCTTCTACAACCCCATCGTCTTCTAGAACTTCTAACACTGGTTTTACTCTCTCAATTACAGCAGCTTCAATTACATTTCCATCTTCATCAACCACCTCATCGTCGGCTTCATCTTTCATTACTTTGGTTACCGCAGCAATTGAATCGTTTTCTTTAATATTAATAAGTTTAACTCCTTGCGTTGCTCTACCCATTACTCTTAAATCTTCTACAGCCATTCTGATAGTTAATCCAGATTTGTTGATAATCATTAAATCATCTGAATCTGTTACTGAATTTATAGATATCAATTTGCCAGTTTTTTCAGTAATGTTAAGGGTTTTAACTCCTTTTCCACCTCGATTTGTAATTCTATATTCTTCAATACTTGAACGTTTTCCATAGCCATTTTCAGCAACAACAAGAATTTCACTTTCCATGTCATTGACTGATACCATTCCAATTACTTCATCAGATTCGTCTTTTAAGGTAATTCCACGAACTCCAGAGGCTGTTCTTCCCATAGGACGAGTTTTAGTTTCTTCAAATCGTACTAGTTTACCTGATTTAACTGCAATTAAAATTTGGCTATTCCCATCGGTTAATTGTGCAGCTAATAATTCGTCACCTTCTTTTATAGTAATTGCAGCAACTCCATTGATTCTTGGTTTAGAATATTTATCTAATGATGTTTTCTTCACTTGACCTTTCTTAGTCACCATAATTAAATTATGACTATTGGTGTAAACCTTATCTTTAAGGTCTTGAGTACAAATAAATGCTTTAACTTTATCATCACTTTCAATGTTGATCAAGTTTTGTAAAGCTCGTCCTTTGGCTGTTTTACTTCCTTCAGGTATTTCATAAACTCTCATCCAGAAACATTTTCCTTTTTGTGTAAAGAACATCATATACTGGTGATTTGATGCTACAAACAAGTGTTCTAAGAAATCTTGATCTCTTGTACCGGCACTTTTCTGACCTACACCCCCTCTATTCTGAGTTTTGTATTCAGTTAAATTTGTTCGCTTTATATACCCTGCATGTGAAATTGTAATTACTACATTTTCATCGGCAATTAAATCTTCAATACTTACATCTCCGCCGGAATATTCAATAGTAGAACGACGCGCATCGCCATATTTATCACGAATTTCAATTAACTCTTCTTTAATAACTTCTGTTCTCAAATTAATATCCGATAATAAAGCTTTTAAGTGTTCTATTAATTTCATTAATTCTTCAAATTCAGCTCTTAATTTGTCTTGTTCAAGTCCAGTTAATTGACGTAAACGCATTTCAACGATCGCACGAGATTGAATATCGGTAAGGTTAAACCTTTCGATCAATTTTTCTCTAGCTTCGTCGGTATTTTTTGAACCACGGATTAATGC
Source organism: Flavobacteriaceae bacterium (assembly GCA_009926065.1). Lineage (GTDB taxonomy): Bacteria > Bacteroidota > Bacteroidia > Flavobacteriales > Flavobacteriaceae > Flavobacterium. The sequence goes on along the minus strand of RFPP01000013.1, from coordinate 41,656 downwards.
AATTACTTCATCAATATTATCAGATGCAATAATTAAACCTTCTAATATGTGGGCTCTTTCTTCTGCTTTTCTTAATTCAAATTGTGTTCTTCGAACTACAACATCATGACGGTGCTCAATAAAATAATGAATCATATCCTTCAAATTCAACATTTGAGGACGACCTTTTACCAAGGCGATATTATTTACACTAAAAGAAGCTTGTAATTGAGTAAATTTATATAAAGTATTCAATACTACATTTGGTGTAGCATCTCTTTTTAAAATATATACAATTCGCATTCCATTTCTGTCCGACTCATCTCGAATATTGGCAATACCATCAATTTTCTTGTCGTTTACTAAATCGGCTGTTTTTTTAATCATTTCAGCCTTATTAACTTGATAAGGAATTTCAGTTATAATTATTGATTCTCTACCGTCAACCTCTTCAAAATTAACCTTAGCTCGAATTACAATCCTACCTCTACCGGTTTTAAAAGCCTCACGAACACCTTCGTAACCATAAATTATACCCCCAGTTGGAAAATCTGGGGCTTTAATATGATTCATCAATTCGTCAACTTCAATATCTTCATTATCTAAATATGCTAAAGTTCCATTTATTACTTCCGTTAAATTGTGAGGGGGCATATTGGTAGCCATACCTACTGCAATTCCTGTAGCACCATTTATTAATAAGGTAGGAACTTTTGTAGGCATTACTTTAGGCTCATACAAAGTATCGTCAAAATTCAATTGGAAATCAACTGTTTCTTTTTCGATGTCCGCCATGATTTCTTCTGAAATCTTTCTCATTCTAGCCTCAGTATAACGCATAGCTGCTGGACTATCACCATCAACAGAACCAAAGTTACCTTGACCGTCAATTAATAAATAACGCATGCTCCATTCCTGAGCCATACGAACCATTGCGTCATATACCGAAGTATCTCCGTGTGGGTGATACTTTCCTAAAACTTCTCCAACAATTCTTGCGGATTTTTTATGGGCTTTATTTGAAAAAACTCCTAAATCATACATTCCATAAAGTACTCTTCGATGTACTGGTTTCAAACCGTCTCTAACATCTGGAAGTGCTCGCGATACAATTACCGACATCGAATAATCGATGTAAGCTGATTTCATTTCTTCTTCAATGTTAATAGGGATTAACTTTTCTCCGTCAGACATATTATATAGTTAAATTAAAAATTATTTTATATTAAAAAAATCTTGCTAATATAGTATTTTTAAACTATTTTATATCTATTTTATGGAATAAATTTATAAGATTTATTAACAAAATTTATGAGGCAATTGGTTAATAAATTAATTAGTCAATATTCTTTTAATATTAGATATTTTTTTGTCAATTAGCTATCTATTTCATAGAAGGTACGGTTTTTGATTTTATAATTTTAATTTACTAACTTTACAATATGTAAAATACTATATATGGATGATAATTTTTCACCTAGAGTTAAAGATGTTATTACCTATAGCAAAGAAGAAGCCTTTCGTTTAGGGCACGACTTTATTGGTACCGAACATTTAATGCTTGGAATTTTAAGAGATGGTAACGGAACAGCAGTTGAGATATTAAATAACTTGTCGGTTGATTTGGATTTTTTACGAAAAAAAGTAGAAATTCTTAGCCCTGCCAATTCAACCGCTGAAATTAGTCCAGACAAAAAGAATTTACATCTTACTCGACAAGCAGAACGTGCTTTAAAAACAACTTTTTTAGAAGCTAAAGTATTCCAAAGTACTACAATTAGTACTGCTCACCTACTATTATGCATATTAAGAAACGAAAATGATCCTACAACTAAACTTCTTAATAAGTTAAAGATTGATTACGACAGCGCTAAAGAGCAATATCTAAATATGACACCAAATAATAACGAAAATGAATTTTTAGATAATTTGCCAAGAGCTGAATCATACAATGATGATACAGGACAAGATGACAGTTTAAAAGGTGACAATTTTAATAATCCAGCAATTAAATCAAATAAGAAGTCGAAAACACCTGTTTTAGATAATTTTGGGCGCGATTTAACAGAACTTGCCGAAGAAGGTAAATTAGACCCAGTAGTAGGACGTGAAAAGGAAATCGAAAGAGTTTCTCAGATTTTAAGCCGTCGAAAAAAGAACAATCCATTATTAATTGGTGAGCCAGGTGTTGGAAAATCAGCAATTGCTGAAGGATTGGCATTGCGAATTATACAAAAGAAAGTTTCTCGGATTTTATTTAATAAACGGGTAGTTACTCTAGATTTAGCAAGTCTTGTTGCCGGAACTAAATACAGAGGACAATTTGAAGAGAGAATGAAAGCTGTGATGAACGAATTGGAAAAAAATGACGATATTATATTATTTATTGACGAAATTCACACAATTGTTGGTGCTGGAGGAGCTACAGGTTCATTGGATGCATCCAATATGTTCAAACCTGCTTTAGCTCGTGGAGAAATTCAATGTATTGGCGCAACAACATTAGATGAATACCGACAATATATTGAGAAAGATGGTGCCTTGGAACGTCGTTTCCAAAAGATAATTGTAGAACCTACCTCTGTAGATGAAACAATTGTCATATTAAATAATATCAAAAATAAATATGAAGACCACCATCATGTAACTTATACCCCTGAAGCGATTGAAGCTTGTGTTAAATTAACAAACAGATACATGTCTGAACGCTTCCTTCCTGATAAAGCTATAGATGCTTTAGATGAAGCAGGTTCAAGGGTGCACATTACTAATATTGAGGTACCAAAACAAATTCTAGATTTCGAACGTCAATTAGAAGAAGTTAGAGAACTTAAAAATTCTGTTGTTAAAAGACAAAAATATGAGGAGGCTGCAAAACTTCGAGATGATGAAAAAAGAATCGAAAAAGATTTGGCTGTTGCTCAAGAACAATGGGAAGAAGAAGCAAAAAATAATCGTATTTTAGTAACAGAAGAAAATGTGGCCGATGTAGTTTCTATGATGACAGGAATACCTGTAAATCGTATTGCGCAAACTGAAAGTAATAAATTAGCTATACTCTCTGAACTAATTCAAAATAAAGTAGTTGGACAAAATGAAGCAGTTGTAAAAATTGCTCGTTCTATTCAAAGAAATCGAGCTGGATTGAAAGACCCAAATCGACCAATTGGTTCGTTTATTTTCTTGGGACAAACTGGTGTAGGAAAAACCCAATTAGCAAAAGTTTTGGCTAAAGAGTTATTTGATTCTGAAGATGCTTTAATCAGAATTGACATGAGCGAATATATGGAAAAATTTGCCATTTCAAGGTTGGTTGGAGCACCTCCTGGATATGTTGGTTATGAAGAAGGGGGTCAATTAACTGAAAAAGTTAGAAGAAAACCTTACAGTGTTGTCTTATTGGATGAAATTGAAAAGGCACATCCAGATATCTTTAATATGATGTTGCAAGTATTAGATGATGGTTATTTAACAGATAGCCTAGGTCGTAAAATCGATTTTAAAAATACTATAATTATAATGACTTCAAATATTGGGGCGCGTCAATTAAAAGATTTTGGTCAAGGGGTTGGATTTGGAACTTCAGCAAAAATTTCTCAAGCGGATGAAAATGCAAAGAGTATCATTGAAAATGCACTTAAAAAATCGTTTTCTCCAGAATTCCTAAATAGAATAGATGATGTAATTGTTTTCAATGCTTTAGAAAAACACGATATCGATTTGATAATTGATATAGAATTGAAAAAATTATATGCTAGAATTAAAGATCTTGGCTACGAATTAAATCTTTCGGATACTGCCAAAGCATTTATAGCTGATAAAGGTTTCGACAAGCAATTCGGCGCTAGACCATTAAAAAGAGCGATTCAAAAATATGTTGAAGATATTCTTGCCGAGGAAATTATCAAAAGTAAAATTGGTGTAGGTGATGAAATATTTATGAATCTTGACGAATCAACTCAAGAATTGGTAGTAAAAGTAACCAAAGCTCCAGAACCAACTAATTAATAAATTAAGTATATATCATTTTTAAACCCATCTTTTTGAGAAAAATTGATGGGTTTATTATTTAATATAAATCTTCATTTAAATTAAAACAAAATATATACTTTTGGAAAATATTATTTTATCAATTTACAATCAATAATATGTTTAAAGAAAAAGTTATCGTTGGTAGTGAAGAATGGTGCTCTTTCCCTGTTTTAGGGATTCCTACTATTAAAGCAAGAGTGGATTCTGGTGCTAAAACATCAGCATTACACGCAATCAATATAGCACCATTTATTAAAGATGGAGAAAATTGGGTGAAATTCGATATCAATCCAATTCAAAACAACGTAAAAACAATTATTCATTGTGAATCTAAATTAATTGATAAAAGAATCGTTAAAAGTTCAAGTGGATTCAGAGAACAACGATACGTTATTGGTTCAGAATTGGAAATTGGTGGTAAAAATTGGCCTATTGAAATCACATTAACTAACAGAGATTCTATGGGTTTCAGAATGCTTTTAGGTCGTGAAGCCATGAGCGGAAGAGTTCTTGTAGATCCAGAACAAAAATATTTATTGGGCGAACCTACATCTGATAAACTAACAGAACTTTATAAATCTTCAGAAAAAGCTACAACAGGACTTCGTATAGGGGTATTGGCAAGCAATAAAGAATTGTATAGCAATAAAAGAATCATGGAAGCTGGAGAAATGCGAGGTCATGAAATGCACTTCTTAAATATTAAGGAATGTTACATGAAACTGGACGCTACCACACCTGAAATTCACTATCGTGGTGGAAAAATATTAGATAATTTTGATGCAATTATACCTCGTATTCGTCCGAGCATTACTTTTTATGGTTGCGCATTAACCCGTCAATTTGAAGCCTTAAAAGTATATTGCTTGAATTCTGCTGCAGCAATCACTCAATCTCGTGATAAATTATATTCATTACAATTATTATTAAATAACGGAGTTGATATTCCTACAACTGGTTTTGCAAATTCTCCTCTTGATACTAATGATTTGATTAAAATGGTTGGCGGACCTCCATTAATTGTGAAATTATTAGAAGGAACTCAAGGAAAAGGGGTGGTAATGGCGGAAACCAAAAAAGCAGCTGAAAGTGTTATCAATGCTTTCAAAAGTCTGAATGCTAACATATTAGTTCAAGAATTTATTAAAGAAGCCAACGGAAAAGACATTCGTTGTTTTGTAATTGACGGTAAAGTGGTTGCGGCTATTCAACGTGAAGCAATGCCAGGAGAATTTAGAGCTAATATTCATTTGGGTGGAACCGCATCTATAATTAAAGTTACCGCTGAAGAAAAAAGAATTGCAATTAAAGCCGCAAAAGCGATGGATTTAAAAGTTGCAGGAGTTGATATTATCCGTTCTTCAAAAGGGCCTTTATTATTAGAAGTGAACTCATCTCCAGGTTTAGAGGGAATTGAAGGCGCAACCAACAAAGATATTGCTGGAGAAATGATCAAAGCAATTGAGAAGAATTTTAAAAGAATTCCTTTAAAATAAATATTAAAAATTACTGAATTTTTATCATTCTAAATCCTCAATCACAAAACTATTTAAAAAAGCTACAGACCTTTGAATATCATAATGTAGTATTCTATCTTCTTTAACTAAAGGCACTTCTTCACGGTAAGATTTTAAAAACATCTCAATAAATTCACTTGATTTTAAAGGTCTTCTGAATTCAATGGCTTGCGAAGCATTCATTAATTCAATGGCAAGAATTCGCTCTAAATTATCCATAATACGTAAGGCTTTCGTAGCTGAATTTGCACCCATGCTCACATGATCTTCCTGACCGTTTGAAGATACAATACTATCAACACTTGCTGGTGTAGCTAGTTGTTTGTTCTGACTAGCAATGCTTGCTGCCGTATATTGCGGAATCATAAATCCTGAATTTAATCCGGGATTATCAACTAAAAATGGAGGTAAATTTCTTAATCCTGAAATTAATTGATAGGTCCTTCTTTCGGAAATACTTCCTAATTCTGACAAAGCTATTGCCAAAAAATCTAGGGCTATGGCCAATGGTTGACCGTGAAAATTTCCACCCGAAATTATCTGATCGCTTTCTATAAATATATTCGGATTGTCAGTTACCGAGTTAATTTCTGTTTTAAATACTTTTTTCACATAATCAATAGCGTCTTTTGAGGCCCCGTGAACTTGCGGAATACATCGGAAAGAATAAGGATCTTGAACTTGAACTTTGGGTTGAGATATTATTTCACTTCCCTTTAAAAATTTATTTATCCTATTTGCAGTTACAATTTGTCCTTTGTGAGGCCTAATAAAATGAATTAATTCGTTGAATGGATCTTGACGACAATCAAATCCTTCCAATGATATAGCTCCAATAAAATCCGCTAAAAAAGAATATTTATTTGCTTTGATTAATATATATATGCCATAGGCACTCATAAATTGGGTTCCGTTAAGCAATGCCAAACCTTCTTTGGATTGAAGCGCAATTGGACTCCAATTGAATTGGTTCATTATTGTTGAGGTGGCTATTTTTTTTCCATTATAATTAACCTCTCCTTCCCCTATTAAAGGTAATGATAAATGTGCTAACGGAGCTAAATCTCCGGAGGCTCCGAGAGATCCCTGAGTGTAAATTACTGGTAAAATATCATTATTATAAAAATCAATTAGTCTTAATACTGTAGCTAATTGCACACCAGAATAACCATAACTTAATGATTGAATTTTTAGAAGCAACATCAACTTTACAATTTCAGACGGAACTTCTTCCCCTGTTCCACAAGCGTGAGATTTCACAAGGTTTTCTTGAAGTTTAGAAAGATTCTCATTAGAAATTTTCACATTACAAAGTGAGCCGAAACCAGTGTTTATTCCGTAAATTGGGGTTTCATTAGCTTCCATTTTGGCATCTAAATAATCTCTACATTTTTGGATATTTACTCTTGCCTCTTCTGATAGTTCAAGAATTTTATGTTGGAAAATAATTTCTTGAATATCTTCTATAGAAAGAACATCGGTACTTATATAATGAATATCATTCATAACTATAATTTTATTGAACTACAAAAATCACTATTTACTAATTATAAAGCAAGGTTTATTGAGATATTTTATGATTATATTAAATAAATTAGTTTTATATAAATTTTTATCAACAAATTGAATGAATGGCATTTTGTCACTACACAAAAAAAGAATAAATTAGCGGCTTCTAATAAAAGTTAAATAAACTATGAAAAATACAGCCTTAATAAGCGTTCACGAAAATTTAGGTGCAAAAATACTTCCTTTCGCAGGATATAATATGCCTATTTTATATGAAGGTGTCAACGCAGAGCATGAAACAGTAAGAAAAGGTGTAGGTGTTTTTGATGTTTCTCACATGGGTGAATTTTTTCTAAAAGGACCAAAAGCATTGGATTTAATCCAAAAAGTAACATCCAATGATGCTTCTACTTTAACGATAGGAAGAGCTCAATACTCATGTTTACCTAATAATGATGGTGGAATTGTAGATGATTTAATTGTTTATAAAATGGCTGAAGAAGAATATTTATTGGTAGTTAATGCTTCAAATATTGATAAAGATTGGCAATGGATTTCATCTCACAATGATTTAGGGGTATCAATGGAAAATCGTTCAGATGAGTATTCTTTATTGGCAATTCAAGGTCCTAAAGCTGTTGAAGCTATGCAATCATTATCGTCAATTGATTTATCACAAATTGCATATTATCATTTTGAAGTTGCTGATTTCGCTGGATTTGACAATGTAATTATCTCTGCAACAGGTTATACAGGTTCAGGTGGATTCGAGATTTATTGTAAGAACGATCAAGTAGAGGCCATTTGGAGCAAAGTATTCCAAGCTGGTGAAGCTTTTGGCATCAAACCAATTGGATTAGCAGCACGTGATACTTTGCGTTTAGAAATGGGGTTCTGTTTGTATGGAAACGATATCAACGATACTACTTCTCCACTTGAAGCTGGATTGGGATGGATAACAAAATTTACTAAGGATTTCACCAATTTTGAAAATTTGAAAAAGCAAAAAGATAATGGTGTTACAAGAAAATTAATAGGTTTTGAAATGCTAGAACGTTCAGTGCCACGTCACGATTATGAAATAGTAGATGCTAATGGAACTGTAATAGGTGTAGTAACTTCAGGTACCATGTCCCCGTCTATGAATGTTGGAATTGGATTAGGATACGTACCAACTTCTTTTTCAACAGTAGATAGTACTATTTATATTAGAATTAGAAAAAATGATGTACCTGCAAAAGTGGTAAAATTGCCATTTTATAAAAAATAACAAAACAATAAAAAATTACAAAAATCAATCGCAATAACTAAAAAGTAAATTGAAATTGATATTGAATTTTGCAATTGAAATTGAAATAGATAAAAATAACTAGAAATGGGAAGAGCTTTTGAATTCCGAAAAGGTAGAAAAATGAAACGTTGGTCAGCAATGGCCAAAGCATTTACTAGAATTGGTAAAGATATAGTGATGGCTGTTAAAGAAGGAGGTCCAAATCCTGAGTCTAACTCAAGACTGAGAGCAATTATACAAAACTCGAAGGCAGTAAATATGCCAAAAGAAAATGTAGAACGCGCCATAAAAAAAGCAACCGATAAAGACACAGCAAACTATAAAGAAGTATTATTTGAAGGTTATGCACCCCATGGCATAGCTATACTTGTGGAAACGGCAACTGACAACAACAATAGAACGGTTGCTAATATTAGAAGTTATTTCAACAAGTGCAATGGAACACTGGGAACTCAAGGTTCAGTTGAATTTATGTTTGATCACACTTGTAATTTCAGAATACCAGCAAATGGATTGGACCCTGAAGAATTAGAATTTGAATTTATTGATTTTGGTGCTGAAGAAGTATTTGAAGATGAAGATGGTATATTAATTTATGCTCCTTTTGAAAGTTTTGGAACTATCCAGAAAGAATTGGAAAATAGAGGTATAGAAATTTTATCTTCTGGTTTTGAACGAATCCCTCAAATAACAAAGAAATTAACTGAAGTAGAAATGGCTGATGTTGAAAAATTAATTGAAAAAATTGAAGAAGATGACGACGTGATGAACGTTTATCACACGATGGAAGAATAAACTTATGATTTTAGATTGAAAAAAGCTCTAGATACACTAGAGTTTTTTTTAAATGCTATTTATTTTTATTATTTAATAAATTCAATTTTTTGAACTTCTTCTGTTTTTATACTGTCAAAGAATCCTTGTTCGTTCATCCAATCATCACTGAAAACTTTACTCATATATCGTGAACCATGATCTGGAAATATAGCAATTACATTACTATTTTTATCAAACTCTCCTTCTTGAGCATATTGCCTAATGGCTTGAAGTACAGCGCCTGAAGTATATCCTACAAATAATCCTTCCCTTTTAGCTAATTCTCTAGTAGCATGTGCACTTTCCTCATCAGTAACTTTCATAAAATGATCTATAGAATCAAAATCGGTTGCAGATGGTATTAAATTTTTTCCTAATCCCTCAATCCGATATGGATAAATTTCATCATTGTCAAATTCTCTAGTTTCGTGATATTTTTTTAAAACTGAACCAAAAGCATCAACACCTAAAATTTTGATATTTGGATTTTTTTCTTTCAAATATTTTGCTATTCCAGAAATTGTTCCACCTGTACCACTACAAGCTATTAAATGAGTAATTTTTCCTTTTGTTTGATCCCAAATTTCAGGTCCAGTAGTATTATAATGTGCGTCAATATTCAACTGATTAAAATACTGATTAATATAAATAGAACCTTTAGTTTCTTCATGTAATCGTTTAGCAACAGAATAATACGACCGTTCATCGTCCGCAGAAACATTAGCAGGGCATACATATACTTTCGCACCCATGCTTCTTAACATATCTATTTTATCGAGGGAAGATTTTGAACTTACTGCTAAAATGCAGTTATATCCTTTTATAATACTTACCATGGCCAAACTAAAACCAGTATTACCAGAGGTAGTTTCAATAATGGTATCGCCAGGAGAAATAATGCCTTTTCTTTCCGCTTCTTCAATAATATATAAAGCAATTCTATCTTTTGAAGAATGTCCTGGATTGAAAGATTCTACTTTAGCGTAAAAATTTCCATCTAGGTTCTCAGTAACATTATTTAATTTAATTAAAGGGGTATTCCCAATTAAATCTAGTACGCTTTCGAAGGCATTTATTTTTTCGTTCATAAAAAAGTAGTCAATTAAGATTAAAAAAAATCAATCTATGATAACCTCATTTCAGGCAAATTTAACAATAAATTTCTAATTATTTTCTAATTTTTTCTAAATCTAATAAAAAAGAAAATTCTTTGGCTATTTCTTTTAAAGCTTCAAAACGACCCGAGGCACCACCATGACCAGCATACATATTGATATCCAGATAGATAGTATTATTATCGGTCTTTAAAAAACGTAATTTTGCAACCCATTTTGCAGGTTCCCAATACTGAACTTGTGAATCATGTAATCCCGTTGAAACATAAATTGATGGATAATTTTGAGCCTTAACATTATCATATGGAGAATACGATTTAATGTAATCGTAATATTTTTTTATGTTCGGATTTCCCCATTCATCGTATTCACCTGTTGTTAAAGGAATGGTATCATCAAGCATTGTTGTTACAACATCTACAAAAGGAACCTGAGCAATTATACCATTGTACAATTGAGGCGCCATATTCGCAATTGCACCCATTAACAACCCCCCTGCCGATCCTCCTTCTGCATATAAATGAGCCGGTGAAGTGTAATTTTCAGAAATTAAATAATTTGAGCAATCAATAAAATCGGTGAAAGTATTTTTTTTGTTTAACAATTTTCCCTCTTCGTACCATTTTCGACCTAAATCTTCACCTCCACGAATGTGTGCTATCGCAAAAATAAATCCTCGATCCAATAAACTCAATCGTGTAGAAGAAAATGTTGCATCCATTGAATATCCATAGGATCCATATGCATATAGTAATAATGGATTACTTCCGTCCTTCTTCATTCCTCTTCTATAAACCATTGAAATAGGTACTTTAGTTCCATCTTTAGTTGTAGCCCAAATACGTACTTCTTCATAATTATTTTTATCAAATTTACCACCTAAAACTTCTTGCTCCTTCATGATTTGCTTTTCCATAGTCTTCATATTGAAATCAATTACAGAAGCAGGTGTGACCATTGATTGATAACTATATCTTAAAATATCCGTATCAAAATCAACATTTGTAGACGTATAAGCAGTATAAGTTTGGCTATCAAAAGGCAAATAATAAGCTCCTTCTCCACTCCATGGTATTATTCGAATGGTGTTCAATCCATTAAATCGTTCAGTTACTACCAAGAAATCTCTGAAAATATCAATGTCTTCTATCAATACATCCTCCCGATGTGGAATTAAATCTACCCAGTTTTCTTTAGTTGTAGCCAATTCTGGAGTTTTCATAATTTTGAAGTTGGTAGCTCCATCTATGTTGGTTAAAATAAAAAAATGTTCTCCAAAATGAGCAATATCGTATTCTAAACCACGAACTCTTTTTTGAAATACCTTAAATTCTCCATCCGGCTGATCGGCCAATAAAGTTCTAAACTCTGTTGTCATTGTGCTTGATGAACTGATTACAATGTATTTCTTTGATTTTTCTTTAGTTACTTCAACAGAAAAGGTATCGTCTTTTTCAAAATATACTAAATTATCATTAACAGATTCACTATATAATTTATGTTTAAAAACTGAATCAGATCTTAATGTTTGTTGGTCTTGACGGGTATAAAAAAGGGTTAAATTATCATTAGCCCAAACACAATCACCTGTGGTATTTTCGATTTTATCTTTTAAAAGTTCACCAGTATAAAGATTTTTTATTTGTATTGAATAAATTCGTCTTCCAATTGTATCAATTGAAAATGCAACAAATTGATTATCAGAACTTACACTCAAACCACCTAATTTAAAATATTTGTGTCCTTTTGCCAATTCATTACAATCGAATATAATTTCCTCATTTGCTGAGAGGCTACCTTTTTTTCTTGAATAAATTGGATAATCACTGCCTGTTTCGAAGCGAGTGATGTAATAATATCCATTGTATAAATAAGGAACCGATTGATCGTCTTCCTTAATTCTGGATTTCATTTCTTCAAACAATTCTTTTTGTAAATCATAAGTATGGGCAGTCATCTCTTGGTAATAGTCGTTTTCCTTATTTAGATAATCAATAACTTCAGGGTTTTCTCTGTCATTTAGCCAAAAATAATTGTCGATTCGAATATCATTAAATTTCTCTAATTTGGTAGGAATTATCTTTGCAAGAGGTGGTTTTATTTCAGACATTGATTTGTATTTATCATATTATATTAAAGGTGCAAAAATAATACAAAGCAGCTAAGAAAGTAATTATAATTACAAAATTATTATGATTTATTATTAGCTTATTTTCTGTAAATTTGCGACACATTTAAAAATAATAAAACATGGATTTAATGGGAATGATGGGTAAATTAAAAGCTACCCAGCAAAGAATTGAAGAAACTAAAAAAAGAATGGATACAATTTTAATTGACGAACAAAGCGCTGACGGACAATTAAAAGTAACTTTAACTGCCAATAACAAAATAAAATCTGTTGAAATTTCAAATAGTTTATTGGAGGACAAGGAGCAATTAGAAGATTATTTGATTGTGGTAATGAACAAAGCAATTGAAAAAGCTACTAAAGTAAACCAATTAGAATTAGACGCTGTTGCAAAAATAGATATGCCAATGATACCCGGAATGGAAAACATGTTCAAGTAGCTTAGTTATAAAAAAAGACTGCAAATATTGCAGTCTTTTTTTTATTTCAAATAATGTTATAAACCTGCATTTTTTAAATAAGGTTCTACTTTCATTTCGTGACCTACAAAATCTTTAAAAGCTTGATTTAAATCAACACTATTACCAACAGATAAAATGTATTTTCTTAACCGTTCCCCGTTTTCTCTTGTCATTCCACCATTGGCTTTCATCCAGTCATAAGCATTATAATCAAGCGTTTTAGACCATGTGTAAGCATAATATCCCGATGAATAACCACCACTGAAAATATGAGCAAAATAAGGTGAATGATATCTTGTAGGAACTTCTTTTACTAATAATCCATATTTAGTCAATGCTTCTTTTTCAAAAACTAAAGCAGGTTTAAAATCCGATTCATTTTCAACACTATGCCAAGCCATATCTAAAGTTGCCGCAGCCAATAATTCTGTTACATCATACCCTTTATTAAAAGTATCAGCCTTTTTAATTTTTGTGATTAATTCTTGAGGAATTGGTTCATTAGTTTGATAGTGAATTGCATAATTTTGTAAAACTATTGGATCTAAAGCCGCATGTTCATTAATTTGTGAAGGAAATTCTACATAATCACGTGGTACTGAAGTTCCTGAAAGTGTAACATATTGTTGATTAGCAAATAAACCATGAAGTGTATGTCCAAACTCATGAAACATCGTAGTAACATCATCAAAACTAATTAAGGATGGTTTTCCGTCTGCAGGTTTTGCAAAGTTGTATACGTTAACAATTACTGGCTTTTGACCTAAATAATGTGATTGGTTTACAAAATTATTCATCCAAGCCCCACCATTTTTATTGTCTCTTGTGTAAAAATCTAAATAATAAATTGCCATTGAAACTCCATCATTATCAAATACTTCATATGCTACAACATCTTGATGATAAACTGGTAAATCTTTTCTTTCCTTGAAACTGATGCCATACATTTGTTTTGCTGCAAAAAATACTCCTTTTTCAAGAACTGTAGTCAATTCAAAATAGGGTTTAATTTGATTTTCATCTAAATCATATTTTGCTTTACGAACTTGTTCTGAATAAAAATTCCAATCCCAAGGCTCTAATTTGAAACCTCCATTTTGAGAATCAATCAATTTCTGAATTTCTTGAGCTTCCAATTTAGCTTTAGCAACAGCAGGTTTTGCAATTTGTGCCAATAAATTCATTGCATTTGAAGGATATTTTGCCATTTGATCCTGCAAACGCCATTCAGCATAGCTTTTCTTACCCATTAATTTTGCTTTTTGCAAACGTAATTTTGCCATTTTTAATAAAATTTCTCTAGTATCACCATCGTCATTTTTCTCTGCTCTAGTCCAAGAGGATTTGAAGATTTTTTCTCTTGTATTTCTATTTTTTAGACTTGATAACAAAGGTTGTTGGGTAGTATTTAATAAACCTATTAGGTACTTTCCGTCATGACCTGCTTCTTTTGCTCTGTTTTTTGCGGCAGCAATTTCATCAACACTTAAACCTTCTAAGTCGGAGGCATTATTAAAAAGTACAGCACCTTTTTTTCTGGCAATCAATAATTTATTTCCAAAAGAAGTTCCAAGAACTGCTAATTCACTATTGATTTTTTTCATTTTTTCCTTATCTTTTGGTGATAAATTAGCACCCGCAAGTTCAAATTGTTGTAGGTAATATTCTGTTAGTTTTTTATCTTCTCCTTTCAAAGAATTTAAATCAATAGCTTTTATTCTTTGATACAATTTACTATTCAAATAAATTTTGTCATTATGAGCTGAAAAAATAGGCGCATATTCTTCATCTAATTTTTGTAATGTTGAATTAGTGTTTGAACTTGTCAAATTGGAGAAAATACCAACCGCACGATTTAAATCGACACCGCTCAATTCTAATGCTAAAACAGTATTTTGAAAGGTTGGTTTTTCGGTATTTTTTTCTATCGCTTCAATTTCTTTGTCATGTATTTTTAATCCAAACTCAAATGCTGGTTTAAAATGCTCCTCTTTAATCAAGTCAAATTGCGGAGCTTGATATTGCAAAGAACTTTTTTGAAGTAATGGATTTTTCATAAAAGTGTTATTTTTTGGATCAATTCCAGATTGTGAATACGCTTTAAACATCAATAAGAACAAAGCACTCATTAAAATAATTATTTTACTTATTTTCATGTTAATTGATTTTTATATTGAGCTATAAAAGTAATAGAAAATTATTGACTATAAAATGGATTTGTATAATTTTGTTCAAATAAATAATTGACGAATATAAAACCCTACAAAAACATTGTACCTTTGTTGTTTTAAACCTTTTATTGCTGATGCGAATAGATATTATCACCATACTGCCTGATTTATTAAAAAGCCCATTTGAGGCATCAATAATGAAACGCGCTATAGACAAAGGATTGGTTGAAGTCCATTTTCATAATTTGCGGGATTATACTACCAATAAACAAAAATCCGTAGATGATTACCCCTTTGGAGGTGGAGCAGGTATGGTAATGACCATCCAACCTATAGACGACTGTATTTCACATTTGAAAAGTCAAAGAAATTACGATGAAATTATATATATGTCACCAGACGGGGAAACTTTGAACCAAAAAATGGCCAACACCATGTCAATGTATGAAAATATAATTATTTTATGCGGACATTATAAAGGAGTTGACCAGCGAGTTCGTGACCAGTTAATTACCAAAGAAATCTCTATTGGTGATTACGTATTATCTGGGGGAGAGTTAGCAGCATTGGTTTTATCTGATGCAATCATTCGGTTAATTCCCGGAGTTTTAAGCGATGAAACCTCCGCATTAACTGATAGTTTTCAAGATGGTTTATTGTCAGGGCCAATCTACACTCGCCCAGCCGATTATAAAGGATGGAAAGTACCTGAAATTTTAACCAGTGGCAACTTTGCTAAAATTGAAAAATGGCAAGATGAAAAAGCCTACGAACACACCAAAAACAGAAGACCCGATCTACTAGAGGAAAATAATTTTTAATTTATATTTAATAATTAATAATTATTTTTTACTTTTGCACCCACATTTGACCAACCTCTGGCGAAATCCGTGAATGTTGCTCAGATTTAAAACCATTATTAAAATAATTATCATGGCAGATTTAATGAAATTCGTTAAAGACGAATTCGGAACTAAAAAAGAATTCCCTGAATTTGGTGCTGGAGACACAATCACAGTTTACTACGAAATTAAAGAGGGTGAAAAAACAAGAACTCAGTTTTTTAAAGGAGTGGTTATTCAAAGAAGAGGTTCGGGAAATACCGAAACTTTTACAATTCGAAAAATGTCTGGTTCAATTGGTGTTGAGCGTATTTTCCCAGTTAACCTACCAGCTTTACAAAAAGTAGAAATTAATAAAAAAGGATCTGTTAGAAGAGCTCGTATTTTTTACTTCAGAGATCTTACAGGTAAAAAAGCAAAAATTAAAGATAAAAGAAGATAATCTATTTTCTTCATTCAAAAATAAAAACCCGTTTCAATTAGATTCGGGTTTTTTTAATGCCGAATTAAATAACAAAACAAAACTGTTTTTTGTTACATTTGTAAGCCAATAAAAATTAAACATTCAATCATATTAAAATGTCAGCAAAATCTAAAATTTTCTATACCCTCACTGATGAAGCTCCATTATTAGCTACCTATTCGTTTTTGCCAATCGTTCAAGCATTTACATCTACTTCTAATATTGAAATTGAAACCAGAGACATATCTCTAGCCGGAAGAATCCTATCAAATTTTCCTGAATATTTGAAAGACGACCAAAAAACAGGTGATGCCCTAGAAGAACTAGGAAAATTAGCCAACACACCTGAAGCCAATATAATAAAATTGCCAAACGTTTCTGCCTCTGTTCCTCAATTAAAAAAAGCTATTGCAGAATTACAATCACACGGTTATGCATTACCAAATTACCCTGAGGATCCTCAAAACGAAACTGAAAAAGCAATCAAGACAAAATATTCTAAAGTATTAGGATCCGCAGTAAACCCAGTACTACGGGAAGGAAATTCTGACAGAAGAGCACCCAAATCTGTTAAAAATTACGCTAAAGCTAATCCTCATTCTATGGGGGCTTGGTCCGCAGATTCAAAAACTAAAGTGGCCTCAATGGAAAATGGTGATTTTTACGGAAGTGAAAAATCTGTTACCGTTACTGATGCTACTGATGTTAGAATTGAATTTGTAGATCAAAATGGAAATACTACTGTATTAAAAACAAATACTTCTTTAAAGACTGGTGAAATTATTGATACTTCAGTGATGAATTTAAACGCACTAAAAGTATTTGTTGATAAATCAATTCAAGAAGCAAAAGATCAAAACATCTTATTTTCAGTTCATTTGAAAGCAACTATGATGAAAGTATCTGACCCAATTATCTTTGGTGCAGTTGTAGAAGTTTATTTTAAAGATTTATTCGAAAAGTACCAAACCCTGTTCTCAGAATTAGGTGTAGATACCAGAAATGGGTTGGGTGATATTTATGCAAAAATTGCTGGAAATCCTCTAGAAAATGAAGTAAAAGCTGCTATAGATCAATCAATTGAAAATAGTGCCGCATTAGCTATGGTAAATTCTGATAGAGGAATTACCAATCTGCAAGTTCCTTCTGATGTAATTGTAGATGCTTCAATGCCTGCAATGATTCGTACTTCTGGTCAAATGTATGATAAAGAGGGTAAACTAAAAGATACTATCGCTTTAATTCCCGATCGAAGTTATGCTGGATTATATGCTGCAACAATCGATTTCTGTAAAAAGAATGGTGCATTTGATCCAAAAACAATGGGAAGCGTACCAAATGTTGGATTAATGGCTCAAAAAGCTGAGGAATATGGTTCGCATGACAAAACTTTTCAAATTAATGAAAATGGAGTTGTTCGTGTTATAGATAATAATGGAAATATATTAATGGAACAATATGTTGAGGAAAATGATATTTTCAGAATGTGTCAAGTAAAAGACGCTCCAATCAAAGATTGGATAAAACTTGCTGTAAACAGAGCTCGTTTATCTGAAACTCCCGCCGTATTTTGGTTGGATGAAAACAGAGCGCACGATAGAGAATTAATTAAAAAAGTTACTACTTATTTAAAAGATTTTGATACCAATGGATTGGAAATACAAATTCTAAATCCAATTGCGGCAACCTATTATACCCTAGAACGTTTAAAAAAAGGTTTGGATACAATTTCAGTTACCGGAAATGTTTTGAGAGATTATTTAACTGATTTATTCCCAATTTTAGAATTAGGCACTTCTGCAAAAATGTTATCCATCGTACCATTAATGAATGGTGGTGGATTATTTGAAACTGGCGCTGGTGGATCTGCCCCAAAACACGTAGAGCAATTTGTCGAAGAAGGCTATTTACGCTGGGATTCCCTCGGTGAATTTCTAGCATTAGGAGCTTCATTGGAACATTTAGGACAAACATTAAACAATTCAAAAGCGATTGTATTATCTGAAACTTTGGATATTGCTTGTGATAAATTTTTAAAAAATGATAAATCTCCTGCTAGAAAAGTTGGTCAAATAGACAATAGAGGTTCTCACTTTTATTTAGCAATGTATTGGGCAGAAGCTCTTGCAAATCAAACAAAAGACACTGATTTAAAAAACAAGTTCTCCCCTATTGCCAAAGAGCTTTTCGCCAATGAAAGTAAAATTAATTCAGAATTATTAAATGTTCAAGGCAAACCACAAAATATTGGAGGTTACTACCACCCTAATCCAAAATTAATTAGCCAAGCAATGCGACCAAGTGCAACCTTAAATTCAATATTAGAATCTATTTAATTTTTCCATTTCAATTTTATAAAAGCAGTCAAAATTTGACATTTTTTTAAATTAAATATTGAATAGAATTTAACGGTAGATTAACAACGAAGTGCTTTGTAATCAATATATTTTTTATCAATTTTGCACCTTAAATTTATAAAATGAAATTAAAAAAAATAACAACAGTACTATTTTTGTTATTGTTAATAATTGAAACTAGTTTTTCACAAGAAAAAGTTACCTTAAGCGGTACAGTAACTGCAGCTAATAGTAATGAGTCTGTTATAGGAGCAAATGTTGTAATAAAATCAATTTCTGCTTATACCTTTACTAATGAATATGGATTCTATTCTATAACTATTCCTAAAGGAAATTACAAAATAGAAATTAGCTCTATAGGATTTCAAACCAAAGAAATTAATTTAGAATTAAATAAGAACATTAAACTTAATGTATCTATTTATGAAAATAGTGAAGAACTTCAAGAAGTAATTATCACAGAAAAGAAAACTACTAACACCCAAAAAGCGGAAATGAGTGTTAATAAACTATCAATTGCAACCATCAAAAAAATGCCAGTTGTTTTAGGTGAGGTTGATGTAATCAAATCTTTACTTTTACTTCCAGGGGTAACTAATGCTGGTGAGGGAGCATCAGGTTTCAATGTTCGTGGCGGTGGAGCTGACCAAAATTTGATACTTTTAGACGAAGCAACTATTTTCAATTCATCTCACGTTTTTGGATTTTTCTCGGTTTTCAATCCAGATGCTATAAAAGATTTAAAATTATACAAGGGTGGAATTCCGTCCAGATTTGGTGGAAGAGCAAGTTCAGTTTTAGACGTTTATCAAAAAGATGGTAATTCAAAAAGTTTTCATGGAAATGGTGGAATTGGTATAGTTTCTAGCCGATTATTACTTGAGGGTCCTATTGTAAAAGATAAAGGATCATTTATTATTGCTGGACGGGGTTCTTATGCACACCTGTTTTTAAAATTGGCCAATAATAATAATTTAGCCTATTTTTATGATTTAAATACCAAATTAAATTATAAACTTAATAAAGATAATAGTCTTTACGTATCTGGTTATTTTGGTCGTGATGTATTTAAATTAGCTGGAAGTTTTACAAATATTTATGGAAATGCAACCTCAAATTTGAGATGGAATCACTTATTTTCTGATAAGTTGTTTTCTAACTTATCCTTTATTTATAGCGATTATTATTATGGTTTAGAACTCGATTTTGTTGGATTTAAATATGATTCAGGAATTAAAAATTACAATTTAAAATACGATCTAAAAAATTATATTTCTGAAAAAGTCAAACTTAATTATGGTTTGAATTTTATTTATTACGATTTCAATCCAGGATTAATTTCTCCTACCACCCCTGAATCAGGCATAAATTTTCGACAATTAGATAAAAAATATGCTTTTGAACCCGCTATTTATCTTGAAGCTGAGCATAAAATTAATGAAAAATTAGAACTGATGTATGGACTTAGATATAGTCAATTCTACAGATTAGGCGTATCAACAGTTAATTTATATCAAAATAATGAAGCGGTAACTTTCAATGATCAATTGAAAATTTATGAAAAAGGAATTCCTATCGGAACCAAATTCTATGGAAATAATGACATTATTGCTCGTTATGACAATATTGAACCAAGATTCTCTGCTTCATATTCAATTGATAACAACCAATCGGTAAAAGCGAGTTATAATCGAATGACTCAATATTTACAGTTAGTTTCAAATACTTCATCTCCTACTCCATTGGATGTCTGGACGCCAAGTGACAATTATATAAAACCGCAAATTGCTGATCAAGTAGCTCTTGGTTATTTTAAAAATTTCCATGACGATAAATATTCACTTGAAGTGGAGAGCTTTTATAAGACCGTAAAAAATAGAATAGACTATATTGACGGAGCTAATTTAATTGCAAATGAAGCATTAGAACAAGTTATTCTAAATGGACAGTTAAGATCGTATGGTTTAGAATTGATGTTAAGAAAAAATACTGGGAAATTGAACGGTTGGGTTTCTTATAGTTTATCTCGTTCAGAACAACAAACACCCGGAAGAACTGCAAATGAAATTGGTATAAACAATGGAAATTGGTACAGTTCGGTTTACGATAAATTACACAATCTTGCGGTTACAGGAAATTATAATTGGACTGATAAATGGTCTTTTGGTGCAAATTTTATTCTACAAACTGGGCAACCTGTTACTTATCCCAATGGACAATATCAAATTCAAGGTATTACAATTCCAAGTTTTGGTTTAAGAAATTCAAATAGATTGCCAACTTTTCACCATTTAGATATTTCAGCTACTTATGTTCCTAAACCAAAGAAAAAGAAAAATTGGCAATCAGAATGGGTTTTCAGTATATATAATGTATATAATCGTCAAAATGCAGCCTCAATTAATTTCAGACAAAACAAAGATACTGGTGCAAATGAAGCTGTAAGATTTTCAATTTTTGGTATTGTTCCGGCGTTTAGTTATAACTTTAAATTTTAAAAAAATGAAAAATATAAGTTTTATAATTGCATTAATAGGATTAATATTTATTTCAGGTTGTGAAAAAGTTGTTGATATTGATTTGAATACAATGGAACCAAAATTAGTAATCGATGCCGCTATAAAATGGCAAAAAGGAACTTTAGGGAATTTACAAACTATTAAATTATCATATACAAATTCTTATTACGACTCACAAATTCCAACAGTTTCTGGTGCAACAATTTTTATAACAGATTCTGCAAATAATGTATTCAATTTTGTAGAATCAAATGTAGCCGGTAGTTATGTTTGTTCGAATTTTATACCTGTATTAAACAGAAATTACACACTTACTGTAAATTATAATAATTCTACTTATACTGCAACAGAAACTTTAAAATCAGTTCCTCAAATTGATAGAATTGAACAAGTTAACAATGTTGGCTTTACAGGAGAATCTACAGAAATTAAAACTTATTATACTGATAATGGTACAACTCAGGATTACTACTTATTTAAATTTAAGCCAAGTTTTACTGCTATACCTATTTATTTTGCTCAGGAAGATATTAGCTTTCAAGGAAATCAAATATTTGGGTTGTACCGAAGTGACAAGTTAGAAGCAGGTCAGAATTTTGAGGTTACTTTGTCTGGAATTTCTAGACAATATTATAATTATATGAGAATTCTAATTTCAATTTCTGGTAATAATACTGGGGGAAGTCCATTCCAATCCCCATCAGCAACAGTAAGAGGAAATATAATTAATACGACTAATGAAGCCAATTATCCATTGGGTTATTTCAGTTTATCGGAACAAGACTATAGAAATTACATTGTAAACTAATTGAATTTTTACTCATCAAATAAATGTCCTCTCACCACATAGTTCGCGACGATCAAGAACCTGCATTAATTATTGCAAATGGTGCTGCATGTAGTAGTGAATTATTAGGACAATTATTAGAATGGTCTCCCCTAGTAGTTGTTTTGGATTCGGCAATGGAACGAGTCGTAGAACTAGGAATTAAGGTAGATGTATTATTGGGTGATTTTGATCGAGGATTTGATGCCAATTATTACAAAGAAACCCACTACCCCATTGAGATAATTTACACACCCAATCAAGATAAAACCGATTTAGAAAAAGCATTTGATTATTTATGTGAAAAAAAAATCCCTGCAGTAAATGTGGTTTGGGCTACAGGAAAACGAGCTGATCATACAATAACTAATCTAACCAATATCATCAATTATCGTGACAAACTAAAAATTGTTATAATTGATGACCACTCAAAAGTGTTTTTATTACCAAGAAAATTTGAAAAATGGTATACTGCAAAAACACCGATTTCTTTAATACCCATTGGAGAAGTAACAGAAATCCATTCTACTAATTTACATTACCCATTAAAAGAAGATACTTTGAAAATGGGATACAGAACCGGAAGCAGCAATTTTGTTGCCAAAGACGGAATTGTAGTTATTAAACACGAAACTGGCGATTTATTGCTCATGGAATGTATAGATTAAAACTAAATCATTTGTATATTTGTTAATCTACATTATAAAAAATGAAATTCCAGGTTATATCTGATTACCAACCCAAAGGCGACCAACCGCAAGCAATCGAGAAATTGACTCGTGGAATTGTTGATGGAGAAAAATTTCAAACTTTATTGGGAGTTACAGGTTCTGGAAAAACATTTACAGTAGCTAATGTTATTGAAAAAATTCAAAGACCAACCTTAGTATTAGCACATAATAAAACGCTTGCCGCCCAATTATATTCAGAATTCAAGCAGTTTTTTCCTAATAATGCAGTAGAATATTTTGTATCCTACTACGATTATTATCAGCCTGAAGCTTTCATGCCTGTAACTGGAGTTTACATTGAAAAAGATTTATCTATTAATGATGAACTAGAAAAAATGCGTTTGAGTACCACAGCTTCTCTACTTTCTGGGCGACGAGATATTTTGGTTGTAGCATCGGTTTCTTGTTTGTATGGTATTGGAAATCCTGTAGAATTTCAGAAAAATGTAATTGCAATTGAGCAAGACCAAGTCATTTCTCGTACCAAATTCCTTCATTCTTTAGTCCAAAGTTTGTATTCAAGAACGGAGGCCGAATTTACTCCTGGAAATTTCAGAATTAAAGGCGATACCGTAGAAGTTTATCCTAGTTATGCTGATGATGCATATAGAATTCACTTCTTTGGTGATGAAATTGAAGAAATTGAAAGTTTCGATATTAAAACGTCTCAGGTAATTGAAAAGTTTGAAAAACTGACGATTTACCCAGCAAATATGTTTGTGACTTCGCCCGATGTTTTGCAAAATGCCATTTGGGAAATCCAACAAGATTTGGTAAAACAAGTTGACTATTTTAAAGAAATAGGCAAACATCTCGAAGCAAAACGCTTGGAAGAACGCACCAATTTCGACTTAGAGATGATTCGTGAGCTTGGTTATTGCTCAGGAATTGAGAATTATTCTCGTTACCTTGATGGTCGCCAACCTGGAACAAGGCCGTTCTGTTTGATTGATTATTTCCCTAAAGATTTCTTGATGGTGGTGGACGAAAGCCACGTTACCTTATCGCAAGTTCATGCAATGTATGGTGGCGATAGAAGTCGAAAAGAGAATTTAGTTGAGTATGGATTCCGACTCCCAGCGGCAATGGACAACCGACCGTTGAAATTTGAGGAATTTGAAGCAATGAAAAATCAGGTGATATATGTCTCAGCAACTCCTGCAGATTATGAATTGCAAAAATGCGACGGAGTTTATGTTGAACAGATTATTCGTCCTACCGGTTTGCTCGATCCGTTGATAGAAGTGCGTCCGAGTTTGAACCAAATTGACGATTTAATTGAAGAAATTCAGTTGCGTTGCGAGTTGGACGAACGCGTTTTGGTGACCACATTAACTAAAAGAATGGCTGAGGAATTGGCGAAATATTTAACGAAAGTTAGTATTCGTTGCCGATACATCCATTCTGATGTAGATACTTTGGAGCGAATTGAAATCATGCAGGATTTACGAAAAGGACTTTTTGATGTTCTTATTGGTGTGAATTTGCTTCGCGAAGGATTGGATTTACCCGAAGTTTCTCTAGTTGCTATTTTGGATGCCGACAAAGAAGGATTTCTGAGAAGTCATAGATCGCTTACGCAAACCATTGGTCGTGCGGCAAGAAATTTGAATGGAAAAGCGATTATGTATGCCGATAAAATAACGGCAAGTATGCAAAAAACGATAGACGAAACCAATTATCGCCGAACAAAAC
This sequence comes from Flavobacteriaceae bacterium, assembly GCA_009926065.1. GTDB lineage: Bacteria > Bacteroidota > Bacteroidia > Flavobacteriales > Flavobacteriaceae > Flavobacterium. The sequence continues at coordinate 17,201 of RFPP01000013.1, read as the reverse complement.
AGATTAATTTCAATACGGATAACAACCAAGTTCCAATGGCATTGAACAAGAAAATTGAAAGTGCCTTTACGAAAAACCCATTAGTGGATTACGAATTGGGATTGGAAGTGGCTGCCGCGGCAGAACCTGAAACCGAGTATTTACCGAAAGCTGAAATTGAAAAACGCATTCGTGAAAACCGCAAAGCGATGGAGAAAGCTGCAAAAGACTTGGATTTCATTCAAGCAGCAAAATTAAGGGATGTGATTAAAAAATTACAGGAACAGTTAGCGTAATATTAGAATCTAATTTATGAAACGTAAAATAACACTCTTTTTTATACTATTATTCTCCCTAAACAATTTGTTTTCGCAAGAAAGTACCGCATCTAAGAGTGTTTCTACTTTTTCAATTGAAGCACCACAATTAAATTGTTCCAAAAAAATATGGTTGTATTTACCGAAAGAATATACTACATCCAAAAAAAAATACCCAGTAATTTATATGCACGACGGTCAGAATTTATTTGACTCGAAAACATCGTATGTTGGGGAATGGAACATTGACGAAAAATTGGATAGTTTGAACGCCCAAGTGATTGTGGTGGGAATTGAACACGGAAATGAAAAGAGAATTGACGAATTAACGCCCTATAAAAACGAAAAATATGGTGGTGGAAATGGTGATAATTACCTAGAATTTATTGTGAAAACACTGAAACCCAAAATAGATTTCACCTATAGAACCAAACACAATACAGTGAATACCGTAATTATGGGAAGTTCTTTGGGAGGTTTGATTTCCTATTATGCATTATTAAAATATCCTGAAGTATTTGGTAAAGCTGGGGTATTTTCACCTGCATTTTGGATCAATCCAAAAATATTTGAATTGACAAAAAACACCAAAACATTAGACTCAAAAATGTACTTTTTGTGTGGTGACAATGAAAGTACCGACATGGTTCCCGATGTAAACAAAATGGAAATCCTAGTTTCGGATATACGCTGCAGTTGCAGGCATTTAACGCGTAAAAAAATAGTTAAAGGCGGACAGCATAATGAAAAATTATGGCGTGATAACTTTGTAACCGTCTTTAAATGGTTGGCTATTTAGAGCGTTTTTAGAAACGACTCAAAATAGGAAACTGGCTTTAAATCCAATAAATCTTCACGGTGTTTTGCTAAGAACTCATAATCTAAAGTGTCTATAGAATCGATAGTATTGAAGATTTCAGGTAATTGCCCTTGTGGTTTTTTGAAAACAAATCCCAAACCATGATCGGTGTTTAAAACAAATGCTGAAAGTTCTGGGTGGTTTTTTCTGATGGAAACGATTGTTTTCCATACGTCACCATTCCAAATATTTTTCCAGTCTTTATGATTTTCCAACTCTTTTCGAGCGTGATCGATAGAAATGGCAGGATGCGCCGCCAATGCATCTAAAGGATTGCAATCGTGTAAAACGATAACACCATTATCATCAAGGTATTTAAGAGTATTTACAGTATCCAAAAGCGATTGCTCGTAGGTATGAAGTCCGTCAATAAATGCTAAATCAAGGATGTTGGCTTCTAAAAGTGCTTTATTTTCTGCAAAAAAGGCATCACTGGTTACTTCAAAATAATCATTTTTCAGCGTGTGAGGATTTAAAATACAAGCTCTCACTTTTTTCCACAAACTAAAATTAAAAAAGGGATCTACAGCAAAACGTTTTTTTGTACCTACAATATTAAAGAGACATTTCCCTCGGTTCACACCTATTTCAAGGTAATTTTGTACATTTTTCTTTTTTATGATTGCGTTTAAAACTTGAATTCTAGTCATCATTAATTTTAATTAAATAGCATTACTTTATTGAAGCGCTAATTTAGGATAAATTGTTGACATCAAAATAATGAAATTGATTATTTAGTTCATTAATTACTATTAGAGTAGCATTATAATTATATTTGTAAAAAATAGTTACAATGAAAATGACAAATAACGACATCCTGAAAAAACTACGTGTAGCATTAATGCTTCGGGATGATCAAATAGTAGAAATTTTAGAATTGGTAGATTTTAGAATTTCAAAATCAGAATTGGGTGCTTTTTTCCGAGCTGAAGACCATGAAAATTACAAGGAATGTGGGGACCAAGTATTGCGTAATTTCTTGAATGCTTTGGTAATTCACTTACGAGGAACAAAGGAAAATCCGAAAAACCCTTCTGATGTATTGAACAAAAATAAAAAAGAGGTAAAAACAGGAACACAAGATTTTGAAAAATCTAGAGGCGATCAAAGGCCAGCAAAAAGTCCTGCGGCAAAAAAACCTTTTAAAAAGCATACTCCAAATAAATCAACTCCGAAAGTTCAAGTAGTTGAAAAAGTTTATTTCAAGAATGGTAAAAACAAAAAATCCTAATCTTACGATTAGGATTTTTTTTATAATTTGAACATAATATAATTAAGAAAGTGCTACTTTTACTTGGTCAGCTGCTTCTTGGAATTCTACAGCTGATAAAATTGGCATTCCTGAATTGTCAATTAATTCTTTAGCAATTTTTGCATTGGTACCTTGCAAACGTACAATAATTGGCACTTTAATTGCGTCTCCCATGTTTTTGTAGGCATCAACAACTCCTTGAGCAACTCTATCGCAACGAACAATTCCACCAAAAATATTGATTAAAATTGCTTTTACGTTAGGATCTTTCAAGATAATTCTGAAAGCCAATTCCACACGTTTTGCATCAGCAGTTCCACCAACATCTAAGAAATTTGCTGGTTCAAAACCTGCATATTTAATTAAGTCCATTGTAGCCATTGCTAATCCTGCACCATTCACCATGCATCCTACCGTTCCATCTAAATCTACATAATTCAAACCTGCAGCTTTAGCTTCAACTTCAATTGGGTTTTCTTCACGAACATCACGGAATTGAGCATAAACAGGTTGACGGTATAACGCATTATCATCTAAATTTACTTTAGCATCAACAGCGATTATTTTATTATCAGAAGTTTTTAATACAGGGTTGATTTCAAACATTGAGGCGTCACAACCGATATAAGCGTTATAAAGAGACGCAACGAATTGAGTCATTTCTTTAAATGCATTTCCAGAAAGACCTAAGTTGAATGCAATTCTTCTTGCTTGAAAAGCTTGAAGACCAACAGTAGGATCGATTTCTTCAGTGAAAATTAAATGTGGTGTGTGTTCTGCAACTTCTTCAATATCCATTCCACCTTCAGTAGAATACATAATCATGTTACGACCGTTGCCTCTATTTAATAAAACCGACATATAGAATTCTGAAGTTTCAGATTCACCAGGGTAATAAACGTCTTCAGCAATTAATACTTGGTGAACGGTTTTTCCTTCAGCAGAAGTTTGAGGTGTGATTAATTGCATTCCAATAATTTGACCTGAAATTTCTTCTACTTGCTCTAAATTCTTAGCTAGTTTTACACCACCACCTTTTCCACGTCCACCAGCATGAACTTGAGCTTTAATAACATGCCATCCGGTTCCTGTATCAGCAGTTAATTGTTTAGCTGCAGCGACCGCTTCTTGAGGGTTACTTGCTACATAACCGCGTTGAATTTTAACACCATAACTGGCTAATATTTCTTTCCCTTGGTATTCGTGTATGTCCATAGTTGATTTTATTACTTTTTTAAAGTGGCACAAAAATAAAACAATTCAAGTTAAAAGCGAAATGTTTTTTCTTAATAAATTCATTTAGAAATAAAATTGAAAAAATAGATATAATAAAAGTAAATTTATTTTTAATGTTACAAATATAACATTTTGTTATTTTTTGTTAATAATTAATAATTCCTTTGATTGTGAAGTCTAGTGCAATAAATTTGCAAAAAAAATAGACATGCAATCACAAGATTTAGTAAAGTTAGCTGAGGAATTCGGAAGTCCGTTGTACGTATATGATGCAGAGAAAATAAAATCTCAATACGACCGATTAAGCAGCGCTTTTTCAAAAGTACCTAGATTAAGAATAAACTATGCAGTAAAGGCATTGTCCAATATTGCTATCCTTCAATTAGTAAAATCGATGGGGTCAAATTTAGATACGGTTTCAATTCAAGAAGTTAAATTGGGATTGTATGCAGGATTTAAACCGGATCAAATAATTTATACTCCAAATGGAGTTTCATTTGAAGAAATAGAAGAAGCAGCTAGATTAGGAGTTCAAATCAACATTGATAATCTTTCTGTTTTAGAACATTTTGGAACAAAACATCCAACAGTTCCTGTATGCATTCGAATAAATCCTCACGTTATGGCTGGTGGGAATTCCAATATTTCTGTGGGACACATCGATAGTAAATTTGGAATATCTATACATCAAATGCCGCACATCCTAAGAATTGTAGAAAATACCAAAATGCATATCAATGGAATTCATATGCACACTGGATCAGATATTTTAGACATTGAAGTATTTTTATATGCTGCCGAAATTTTATTTGAAGCAGCCAATAATTTTAAAGAATTAGATTTTCTAGATTTTGGAAGTGGATTCAAAGTACCTTATAATAAGGCCGATGTTGAGACAAATATTGAAGAATTAGGAAAAAAACTTACTAAGAGATTTCTTGCCTTTGAGGCTTCGTATGGTCGTGAGTTGACATTGGCATTTGAACCTGGTAAATTTTTGGTAAGTGAAGCTGGTTATTTTTTAGCAAAAGTAAATGTGGTTAAACAAACTACATCAACAGTTTTTGCTGGAATTGACAGTGGTTTCAATCATTTAATACGACCAATGTTCTATGGTTCCCAACATTATATTGAGAATATTTCAAACCCAAAAGGAAAAGAGCGTTTTTACACCGTTGTAGGTTACATTTGCGAAACAGATACCTTTGCCAATAACCGTCGAATTGCTGAAATTAAAGAAGGAGACCTACTTTGTTTTAGAAACGCTGGCGCCTATTGTTACTCTATGTCTTCCAATTACAATTCTAGATACAAGCCTGCAGAGGTATTGTGGAAAGACGGAAAAGGAATCTTAATTAGAGCCCGAGAAACATTTGAAGATTTGATTAAAAATCAAATATTGATTTGAGAATTACTTGAAAACTTCGGTCATAACATTTGCTTGAGTTCCATTGGGAAATGTAATTTTTAACATTTGAGCAAGTGTAGGAACAATTTGTGTAATTACTTTTCTATCATGACTTTCACCCTGCTTCACATGCCAACCATAATATATTGCAGGTACATGGGTGTCATAAGAATAAGGAGTGCCATGTGAAGTCCCCGTTCCTTTGTATTCAATAAAACCAGGTTTGTCAAGAATTACCAAATCGCCATTTTGATTAGGATCATAACCATTAGCAATAAAATTCAAATAAAAATCATTTCCTGTGGAGGCCAATATTTCTTCTTCGGTATAAACTCTTTTCACATGAGTTTGAGTCATTAAATAATCTTTAAACGACTGTTTTACTTTTGATAAATCCAAACCTTTATTTTTGATAATCTCTTTATTAAAGTATAAATTAAAATTAGAATAATTTAAAATTAGATTTTCTCCGAAAGTATCAATTGAAAACTTAGATAAACCCTTTTTAATTTCTTTTGGTTCAACACTATTTACCTCGTATTTATTATCTTTAAGAAAATTAACGTTTTCAGCGCCTGCATGATCTGCAGTTAAAAAAATGAGGTAGTTATCTTTTCCTACTGTTTTATCCAGGTATGCTAAAAAATCAGCGATTGTTTTATCCAATCTAAGGTAAGTATCCTGAGTTTCTATGGATCTTGGACCTGTTAAATGGCCAACATAATCTGTTGAAGAAAAACTTAATGATATAAAATCAGTGATATTATCTTTTCCTAATTCTTCACTATTTATCGCTTGCATTGCAAATTCAACCAATAAATCGTTACCAAAAGGAGTTGATCGGATAATACTTGCATCATTTTTTTGGTACATAGCTTTTAAATCATAAGGAAAAACGGGTGCTGAACTTCCGTAAAGTTTTCCTTCATAAGGATTATTATCAGACAAACTCTCATTATAGGTTGAAATAGGCTTAAATAAATCCCAACCTTTGTTGATGTATGGCATATAGTGCTTCTCATCATTGAATTTGGTAACCCAATCAGGAAGTTTTTCACCATAAAAAGAACTTGAAATAAACGATCCTGTATTACTATACCAAAAAGCCCAATTTGCAAAATGTCCTGCTGGTAAAATTGCTCCACGATCTTTCAAACTGATTCCTATTACTTTTCCTTTAAAATTAGTTTGTAGTCGAAGTTCGTCCGTAATGGTTGTAGTTTGTAAATTCTTTGGTGACATTTCACCTTCATCTGGTTTTCCATCCCCAAGTATGTGTACAGAAGCATCATCGGCACAATACATTTCCTTTCCAGTAGAGCGATTAAACCAATCATTTCCAACTATTCCATGTATTGAAGGCGTTGTTCCAGTATATATTGAAGCATGTCCAGGTCCTGTATACGTTGGCATATAATTAAAATGCATGTTATGGAAAGTGTAGCCATTATCCATTAATCTCTTGAATCCATTTGCCGAAAAATCATCTGAAAAACGATATAAATATTCCATTTTCATTTGATCTACTACAATACCAACGACCAATTTAGGGCGTTCTTGTGCATTCAGAAAAGAACTTATTAATAATACTGAAACATAAATTATTTTTTTCATAATTGGAATTTATAATTGGCTATCATTTACCTGGGAAATTTACAATGTTGTACACCAATATTACATCTTTTTGATTGATATACAATTGTTTTCTGTAATCTTGTTTTTTTCTAGTGATAAAGGAAATGGTAAACGGTTCGCCATCAATATCCTTACAACTAAAAGGAAAGATTAAATCGTCGTCATTTTCAATTTGTTTCTCAAAAGTATCAATATTATAATATTGAATTTCTTTAGAATAAACTACAATTCGTCTTTTATCAAGATCTAATGAAATTACGATATTAGTAGTTTGAAAATCAGACCATTTACCCCAATTACCTTTTTCGTCTTTTTCTAATACACTAAATCCTGTTGCAACATATTTATATACTTGTGAATTCATTTTTTGAATTCCAGTAATTAGAAATAAAAACAGAACAAATATTGTAATTTTTTTCATCTTAATTATGCTTGTGCATTATTTATAATAAATTTTGAATTTCACTTTTTGCAATTTCAAATTCACTAATAATATCATAGATAATTTCTTTTGCGGATTTTATATCTTCAAATAATCCCGAAATTTGACCTATTTCCAATTCGCCTTCTACTAAATCACCTTCAAACATCCCTCTTTTTGCTCTTGCTCTACCAAGTAGAATTTTTAATTCTTCTATAGAAGGATTGTTTTTGTACAATTCCTGAATGTCATTATAGAATTTATTCTTTATTAATCGCACAGGTGCTAATTCTTTCAAAGTTACCTGGGTATCTCCTTCTTTAGAGTTAATAATTGCATTTTTAAAATTATCATGGGCTGAAGATTCATAAGATGCAGCGAATCTTGATCCCAATTGTACTCCATCGGCACCTAAAACCATAGCTGCCAACATTCCTCTTCCGGTAGCAATTCCTCCAGCTGCGATTAACGGAATAGACAAGTGTTTTTTTACCATTGGAATAAGAGTAAGTGTGGTAGTTTCTTCCCTCCCATTATGTCCTCCTGCTTCAAAACCTTCGGCTACAACTGCGTCAACTCCAGCTTCTTGTGCCTTTAGGGCAAATTTTGAACTGCTTACCACATGAACAACCGTAATTCCATTTTGCTTTAATATAGAAGTCCAAGTGGATGGATTTCCTGCAGAAGTAAATACAATTTTTACACCTTCTTCAATTATAATAGTAATAATTTCTTCAATATTTGGGTATAACATTGGAACATTAACCCCAAAAGGTTTCTCAGTTGCCAATTTGCATTTTTGAATGTGTTCTCTAAGTACATCAGGATACATTGAACCAGCTCCTATTAAACCCAAACCACCAGCATTACTTACAGCACTTGCCAATTTATATCCGCTGTTCCATATCATTCCTCCTTGAATAATTGGATATTTTATTTTAAATAGCTGGGTAATTTTATTCATTTTTAACTATTATTTCTTAATTATTTTGCCTGTAAAAGTAGCATTATCAAAAGCAATTTTATAAAAATAAATTCCGTTTTCAAATGTTTGTAATGAAATTATATCCAATTGGTTATCGCTTTTCTTTCTTAAAATTTCTTGTCCTAGACTATTAAAAATACAAATTTCTTTGAAGATCATATTCGAAGGAAATGAAAAAGTAACTTCATTAACAACAGGGTTTGGATACACATAAAATACTTCATTATTAAATTGATTGTTTGATAAAGCATTATTTAATGCCAATTGGAAATTAGGAATTCCATATCCATATTGGGCATTTGGATTACTAAAACGATCTGAGGATTCTTTAATCAACTGGACAATTCTTGCATTAGTTAAATTTGGAAATGCTTGCCAAAAACTAGCAATCATTCCAGCAATAATCGGAGCAGAAAAAGAAGTTCCACTATTTGAAGCTATAGTACCAAATTGTGTAGCTACTACTGCCGACTGACCTTGAGCCATTACATCTGGTTTTACTCTACCATCAAATGATGGACCAATTGAACTAAAACTAGCATAATTTCTTGTTGAATTTACGGCTCCAACCGCTAAGGCATATAGGGCATCTGAAGGGGCGCTTATATATGGATTAGCAGTATTTCCAGAATTTCCAGCAGAAACTACCACTATCATACCTCGAGAAAAGGCAATATTTGCACCTCTTGAGCTAAATGCAGTATTGCCATCCATATTGGTATAGGTATAACTATAATTGGAATTATCATAACCAAAATAACCCAACGAAGTATTAATTATATCTACACCTAACTTATCAGCCAATTCAGCAGCTTCAACCCAAAGTGATTCCTCAACAGGATTTTCTGAGGTACTATCCTCTGTAACAAATAAATAATAAGAAGCATCTGGAGCAGTTCCAACTAATTGATTTTCAACAAATCCACCCATTGTAGATAAAACCTGAGTTCCATGGGAATTCATTGCATAGTAATTGGCACTACGATCAACAAAATTGTATCCACCTAATATTTGTCCGTTATCTCTTAATCTTTGAAATGGGGTTCCCGTATCTACACCTGGAAAACCTGCATCAAAAACTGCAATTACTTTACCTGATCCAGTATAATTTTGTTGATGTAAAATGTTTCCGTTTAACATTTGAATTTGATTTCCCGAAGTTCCATAATTATAGGTAACTTGAGTTTCCAAAACTTTATTTACTATTGAATTACTAGTTGAATTAGCTGTTTTTCCAATTCTGTTCAAAGTAGAATTTGCAAACGAAATATAATCAACAAATGAAAGTGTTCTTAAAGATTGAATAGCGGATTGGCTACCACGAATATGCAAACAATTCAACCATTTTGAACTAGCTTTTACTATGATTCCGGGAGTTGAAGTTATTTGATCTATATAAGGCTGGTGAATTGGAACGTCTTTTATATCCAATGGAATATTCTGAATTGCTCTTCTATTTAATGCTCGTTGAGAAAGCATCTCAAGTGGGTTTGCTAAAAAATATTGACTGTTTGGTTTGTTCTTAAAATAAACCCAGGCATCTTCTTGCGAATAGCCAAAAGCAGAAATTAATAGGACAACAATCAATACTGTTTTTTTCATTTGATTAAATCTGTAGGACAAACTTAAGAAATAACTCCCGAACCAACTAATTCTTCATTTTTATACCAAGCTACAAATTGACCCTCTGTAATTGCCGATTGTGGCTCTTCAAAAGCAACATATAAGCCTTTTTTAAACTGATACAAAGTTGCTTTTTGCAATGCCTGTCGGTACCGAATTCGTGCCATAACATCCATTTTTTCTCCATTTGCAATAGCTAAATCTTCTCTAATCCAATGAACCTCAGAATTATGAATAAATAAAGCTTTCTTGAATAAACCAGGATGTTCGCTTCCTAAACCAGTATAAATAGTATTAGTTTCTACATTAGTTGCAATTACAAATAATGGCTCTTTTGTTCCACCCACATTCAATCCTTTTCGCTGACCAATGGTAAAAAAATGTGCACCTTGATGTTTTCCTACAATTTTTCCCATATTTGGATCGTAAATCAAAGTTTGAGATTCAAAAGCTAATTTTGCTTCTTCCGATGGAAATTTAGGTTGCTTTTGATTATAAATTGGATCTTGAGAATCAATTTGTACAATTAAGCCCTCTTTCTTTTCTAATTTTTGTTGTAAAAATTCAGGCAACCTTACTTTTCCGATAAAACACAAACCTTGAGAATCTTTTTTCTCGGCAGTAATCAAATTCATTTGTGCTGCAATATTGCGAACTTCTGGCTTAGTTAATGCGCCGATAGGAAATAACGACTTAGCTAATTGTTCTTGTGATAATTGACATAAAAAATAGGATTGGTCTTTATTAATATCAATACCTGAGAGTAATTGATATACTTTTTTACCGTTAATTTCAATTTCTCCTTTTCTACAATAATGTCCAGTAGCCACATAATCAGCACCTAAACTGATTGCAATTTTCATAAAAACATCGAATTTTATTTCTCGATTACAAAGAACATCAGGATTTGGAGTTCTCCCTTTTTCATATTCGTTGAACATATAATCAACGATTTTTTCTTTGTATTGCTCGCTTAAATCAACGGTTTGAAATGGAATTCCAAGTTTTTCAGCAACTAATAAAGCATCGTTACTATCCTCTAACCAGGGACATTCGTTGGAAATGGTAACCGAGTCATCGTGCCAATTTTTCATAAAAAGCCCAATAACTTCGTAACCCTGTTGTTGCAACAAATAGGCCGCAACACTAGAATCAACACCTCCAGAAAGTCCAACTACAACTCGTTTCATCTACTTTAATGAATTTTTGAATAATACTTAGTTACCTTTACTTTTTCTAAAAATAGACTTATCGTAATTTTCTTCACTCTCTAATTTACCATTTTCAAAAAATTGCCAGATTCCCACCTTAATTCCTTTTTTAAATTTTCCTTTAGCGACTACTAATCCATCTGGGGCTCTATAGGTAGTGATTCCATTTAACTCTCCATTTTCGTAGTATGATTCTTCCAAAACTACTCCATTTTCACCATATTTTTTATATACTCCATCTAGCAATCCATTTTTATAATTAGAAATTTCAGTTACTTTACCTGATTTAAAATTAACAGTTTTGGTTCCATTCAATTTACCGTTTTTATAATTTTCAGAAGTCATAATTACATTAGACCCTTTATGATAATATACCCACAATCCTTCGTATAACTTATTAATTACCTTGCCTTCACTAATTTTATTTTTATTTACATCATAAAAAATAGTATAAGCTGAATGGTCTGCGGAATTGAATTCTCTTGTCGCTATTAAATTAGATTCTTTTGTGTTATCAAAAAATTTAAATAAACCTACTTCTTTATCATGATCAAAGGTGCCTTCATATCTTGGACGTTTGGTATCTTCATAAACACCTTTCCATAAACCAATTTTCTTTCCGTTGGCATCTAATTTATTAATATCTGTTTGTGAAAATAAGGATATTGAAAAAATTAGAAATACTATTTTAAACCACTGATTCATATGCTTGAATTTACTACTATAAAACTATTTCTTTCTACTATTATTGTAAATAATTCACTTTTATTAAAAAAAGCACTCTAGGAGTGCTTTAAAATTATTTCTTTTTTTGCTGTGCTTTTTGAGCTTCAGCTTGTTCCATAATTTCTTGCATTTTTCTTTGAAACTTACCCAACTTCTTAGGTTCTTTTAGTTTGTTTTCTTGAATTTGTGCATGAATTTTATCATTATCAACGATATAATTTTTAATCACTAACATGATACCTATCGTAATTAAATTGGATATAAAGTTATACAAACTCAATCCAGCACCATAACTATTGAAGAAAATTAACATCATTATTGGGGAAACATAAATCATAATCTTCATCAATTTAGCCATATCAGGCATACCTTCTTGAGCTGGCGCTGCCATTTGTTGATCACCAGAAGTCATTTTCATGTAAAAGAAAATAGCAATTGCGGCTAAAATAGGGAACAAACTGATATGACTTCCATACAATGGAATATGGAAAGGTAATTTCATGATTTCATCAAATGATGATAAATCGTCTGCCCAAAGAAAACTCTTTTGTCTTAATTCAAATGCTGATGGAAAAAACTGAAATGATGCATACATAAACGGCAACTGAATCAATGCAGGAATACAACCAGCCATCGGATTTACACCAGCTTTATTGTATAATTTCATTGTTTCTTGTTGTTTTTTTGCTGGTTCTTTCTTGAATTTTTCATTCAATTCATTAATTTCAGGTCGAAGTACTTTCATTTTTGCTTGTGACAAAAATGATTTATAGGTAATCGGAGACATTGCAATTTTAATGATAATTGTAAAAATGATAATTGCAATTCCATAGGCAATAAAAGAACTTAAAAAACCAAATAATGGAATGAAAATAAACTTGTTAATCCATCCAAAAATACCCCAACCCAATGGTATAATCTTTTCAATATTTTTATCGTATTTTTTTAACGTTTTATAATCTGATGGTCCAAAGTACCAATTCATTTTATAATTAATTTCTCCATTAGAGAAAGCTAAAGGAACTTTAGAATTGAACTGTTTAATGAAAATAGTATCTTTATTTTCATCTAAAACTAATTTATTTGACTTTAATATTGCTTTCGCAAATGGTGTGTCTGTAATTAATACAGAAGAAAAGAAATGCTGTTTGTAGGCAATGAATTTTACTTTGTCTAGTGTTTCCTCTTGATTTTCACCATCGCTAACATTATTGAATTTTTCATCATCATATTCATAATTCAATAAAGTATATCTGTTTTCGTAGGAAATACTTTTCTCCGTTCTAAAAGTTTTTAAATCCCATTCTAAATCTAGTGGTTTCGAAGTATTTAGCACTTTATTTAATCCTTGAGAACGCAAATTAAAACCAACCATATATTCCTTTGGTTTCAACTCATATTGGTATTCCAAAAACTCATTAGCACCTGCTTTTAAACGCATAGTAAGAATTTGGTTTGCACCAACTTTAGTCAATGAAGGCTCAAAAAATAAATCCTTAGTATTTAAAGTATGATTGTCATTGGTAATCAATTGAATATTTAATTGAGAATTATTGTCCTTAATTAATTCAACCATTTTACCAGAACCTTTTTTGAATTTTTCAAAATTCTTCAAAACTGCCTCAACGATATAACCTCCTTTATTGGAGATTTTAATTCGCACCAACTCGTTTTCTAACGTAGTCACAGTATCTTTTGCAGAAGATAAAGTAGCAGAATAAGCAAAATTTCCTAAGGATTTTTTAAGTTTATCGATTTGAGCAACATTTGCTGAGGAAGTGTCTATTGAGTTTACAGGAACAGATACTTGCGTTACTTTTTTGTTAGAAACAGAAGCTGCTTGTTCTTTTTTTGATTTATCGGCTGCTAATTGCTCTTTCGTAGGTTGATTTTGATACATCATCCACATCAAAATTCCGAAAATAAGTACAAACCCAATTATCGTATTTAAATCTAATTTTTTTTCTTCCATTTTACTTTTATTAAAGTCGATTTCGTAATCGAAAATACAATTTTATTTTGATTTTACAGCAGCGGCAACAAAACTCACAAAAAGAGGATGAGGATTATCAACAGTACTTTTATATTCTGGATGGTATTGAACACCGATAAAAAATGGGTGGTTTTCAATCTCGACAATTTCCACCAAACCGGTATCAGGGTTTACTCCTGAGGCTTTTAAACCTGCATTTTCTAGCGCTTGTAAATAATCACCATTAAATTCATAACGATGACGGTGGCGTTCAAAAATGCTAGTTTTTCCGTATATTTTATGAGCTAATGTATTTTGCTGTAGGTCACACTTCCAAGAACCCAAACGCATAGTTCCCCCTTTGTCAGTAATGTTTTTTTGCTCTTCCATTAAATCAATAACCGGATTGGTAGTGTTCTCATTCATCTCAGTTGAATTGGCGTCTAAATATCCTAAAATAGTTCTAGAATATTCAATAACCGCCATTTGCATTCCCAAACAAATTCCTAAAAATGGAATGTTATTTTCTCTAGCAAATTTAACTGTCGCTATTTTTCCTTCAATCCCTCGACCTCCAAAACCAGGTGCGACTAAAATTCCATCCAAATCTTTTAATTTCTCTGCTATGTTATCTAAATCTAAATATTCGGAGTGGATTGAAATCACATTTACTTTAGTTTCATTGGCTGCACCAGCATGAATAAAAGCCTCAAGAATCGATTTGTAAGAATCTTGTAATTCTACATATTTTCCTACTAAACCAATATTTACAGTATGCTTAGGATTTTTCAATCGGCTTAAAAACGTATTCCAATTGACTAAATCTGGGTTTGATTTTTGTGGTAAATCCAATTTTTTCAATGCAACTACATCAAGTCCTTCTTGTTGCATCAAAATAGGCACTTCATAAATCGTTGAAGCATCAATCGATTGTATCACGGCTTCTCTTTTTACATTGCAAAACAAAGCCAGTTTATTTCTTAATTCTTCCGACAATTCGTGTTCCGTTCTACAAACTAAAATATCGGCTTTAATACCGCTTTCCATTAATGTTTTAACAGAATGTTGCGTCGGTTTTGTTTTTAATTCTCCTGCAGCAGCTAAGAAAGGTACCAAAGTCAAATGGATAACAATTCCATTGTTTTCGCCCAATTCCCAAACCAATTGACGAACAGATTCAATATAAGGCAACGATTCAATATCACCAACAGTGCCTCCAATTTCTGTAATTACAATATCAAAATCGCCTGAGTTACCAAGCAATTGCATTCTTTCTTTGATTTCATTGGTAATATGAGGAACCACCTGAACTGTTTTTCCTAAAAATTCACCACGACGTTCTTTTTCGATAACTGAAAGATAGACTCTACCAGTAGTAACATTATTGGATTGAGAAGTGGGAACATTTAAAAAACGTTCGTAATGCCCTAAATCCAAATCGGTTTCTGCTCCGTCATCAGTAACGAAACATTCTCCGTGTTCATAAGGGTTAAGGGTTCCTGGATCCACATTGATATAGGGATCAAATTTTTGAATTGTGGTGCGATATCCTCTTGCTTGCAATAATTTTGCTAATGAAGCGGCGATAATTCCTTTTCCTAATGAGGAAGTAACTCCGCCAGTAACAAAAATATATTTCGTTTGAGCCATTGTATTGTGTGTTGTTGTTGTATAAAAAACTTGGCAAAAGTACGAAAATAATTAGATAATAGGACAATTTTAATCGTTAGAAACAAAAAAATAGTTATGGTTTTTAACATTTATTAAAATTAAAAAAATCAATACTTCTTCCTAATATTTCGAATTAGGTCTTCCAATCCGTTTAATTTTAATACATAAACCAATTGCAGTTGTTCGCCTAAAATGCCATTTGGAAGGCCTTTGTTTCGGTACCAAACGATATAATATTCGGGAATATCAATTAAATAATAGCCTTCGTATTTGCCGAAAGGCATCTTGGTGTGAGCCAAATCAATTAACTTTTGTTGGTTTTTATCCAAAATTTATTTCCAATTAAAAGTAATCACCTTTTTGATATCGGGGTGCAAACTATAATAAACTGGGCAGGTCATGGCGGTACGCTCCAAAATAGTTTTGGTTTTATCATCGGGAGCAACATTAAAATTAAAAACTACGTGAATCTCCAATATTCTTCTTGGATCGGCAGCCATAATTTTGGTAATCTCTGCGATAGAATTGGATAAATCGACATTTAAATCTTGTGCTTTTATTCCCATTACGGTGAACATGCAACTTCCTAATGCGTTGGCAACAGTGTCGGTAGGTGAAAAAGCTTCTCCTTTTCCATTGTTATCAATTGGCGCATCGGAAATAATTTCAGAACCCGATTGCAAATGAATCGATGAAGTACGTAAATCGCCTAAATAAGTTATTTTTGAAGTCATTCTGAAGCTTGTTTTAAAGTCAAATCGGATTCGAAGTTTAGAATGTAAATTCCGTTATTACTGTAGGTATTTTGCGAATTTTTATTGTAATTGAATTTATTTTCAATTTGCTCTGTTGTAAAGTTATCTGAAACGGTTTTGAAATCTTCCACTTGCGATAATCGCAACATCGTGTCAAACGCCAAATCAAATCCCCGAATAGCAAACTGATTAGGGAAGATCTTATTGATTTTCTTGTATTTATCTCTAAATATTTCCGCTTCAGGAGATAAATTTTCTCTCACGATTGAAGGATACATCATTTTCAATTTTACCAATCGGTTCAAGTCAATTTCATAAAAATCCAAGGTTGGATTTGGTTCTAAAATAACCATTTGCAACTGATAATCAGTCATTAAGCTCATCATCACATTGGTTGCAGCCAAAATAAATCCTGTTTTTTGTGAATCTAAAATGATATAATTCATTTTATTTCTAACTAATAATTTCCTTAAACTGTCTTTGACAACTATACCATTTGGATTTAATCCTACAATTTTATTTTTATAATTATTAGATTTCAAATAATCTCTTAATGCTGCCTTTTTTGAATCAATAAGTACAATTAAATTTCCATTATTTTTAAAAATATATTTCATCATTGCCTTTTTACAATCGTCATTTGTGGGCATCGATTGATAAATATTTGATGATTTACCAGTTTCTTTAGATAAAGGAGATAATATTGGGATGGATTTATTTACCAAAGATTGAGCTAAAACATCAATGTTATGTTGGTAAAATGGCCCTATAATTGCTGATGCATTATCAAATTTACGTTGTTGAATTAAGCTCGGAATTGAAGATGTATTTTTGGTTTCTTCGGAATCGTAAATCTTAATATCGATGTTTAAACCTATAGTTTTTGCAGAATCAATAGCCATCAAAACTCCAGAATAAAAATCCAAAGTCATATTAAGAAATTTATCCTTTTTAAGTTTGGATGGAATTGTATTTATAGTATCACTCTCAATTTTTGAAATGTTGAAAGGCAATAAAAAAACCAGCTCTTTTTTGCTACTTGCAGATGATTTAATAAGTGTTGAAATTGGTTTATCAATAAGGGGTTTATTGGAAGGAGAAACAATTAAATTAACAGAAGATTTATTTGGAATAATCAAATTTTGTCCCGC
>RFPP01000012.1 GCA_009926065.1 Flavobacteriaceae bacterium | reverse complement strand
TCAAAAAATATTGAATTGGAGTTTCAAACTGTGTTTGCATTTTATTAAGAACGCCTTCGTATGTCATTATTGAAAAGTTTAAGGTATAAAGTATAAAGTTCCGTAAAATTTGCTATTTTTGGTAAAGTTAGCATTTGTTTACCGTTTAACAAATCTAAAAGTGGAAAACTAAATCTAAAGTTGAAATGCCAATTTCTATTATCAATTCATTTGCCTCTTGGGTTTTAAAACAGCGCATTCACCAGATTGAGCTTTTTTTAAAATACCCTAATGAAGTTCAAGAAGAATTGCTTTTGAATTTAATTCGATCTGCAGAAAAAACTACTCTTGGAATTGAATACGGATATGAATCGATTAAAACATATGCAGCTTTTATTGAACGGGTTCCTATTTCAACCTATGAAGATTTGCAACCCTTAATTGAGCGAACTCGCTTGGGAGAACAAAATGTATTTTGGAATACTCCGGTAAAATGGTTTGCAAAATCAAGTGGGACAACCAATGCAAAAAGTAAATTTATTCCTGTGAGCAACGAAGCACTAGAAAATTGTCATTACAAAGGCAGTAAAGATTTGTTGTGCATGTATTTGAATAACAATGAAAATTCAGGGTTATTTGTTGGAAAAAGTTTACGATTGGGAGGAAGTTCACAAATCTATGAAGACAACAATACTTTTTTTGGTGATTTATCGGCGATATTAATTGAGAACATGCCTATTTGGGCTGAGTTCATTAGTACACCAAGTAATAGAATTTCCTTAATGAGTGAGTGGGAAACGAAAATTACTGCTATTATCAATGAAACTAAAAATGAAAACGTAACAAGTTTTGCTGGCGTTCCGTCTTGGATGTTGGTTTTACTAAATAAAGTACTTGAAGAAACTGGTAAATCAAATTTATTGGAAATATGGCCAAATCTTGAGGTTTATTTCCATGGAGGAGTTAATTTTGATCCTTACCGAGAGCAATATCAAAAAATAGTTCCCAACTCTGATTTTAAATATTACGAAATTTACAATGCTTCCGAAGGATTTTTTGCGATCCAAGATAGAAATGATTCCAATGAATTATTATTGATGTTGGATTATGGGATTTTTTACGAATTTATTCCGATGGATGTTTTTGGAACTACAAACCAATATGCAATTCGCTTATGCGATGTAGAATTAAATAAAAATTATGCTATTTTAATCACAACAAACTCTGGTTTGTGGCGCTATATGATAGGAGATACCATCCGATTCACCTCATTAAATCCATATAGAATTAGAGTTACAGGAAGAACAAAACATCATATTAATGTTTTTGGCGAAGAGTTAATGATTGAGAATACTGACCGAGCTATTGCTAAAACATGTCAAATCACTAATACTGAAGTAGTTGAATATACAGTTGCTCCGATTTTTATGAAGGGTAAAGAAAAAGGTGCTCATGAATGGATGATTGAGTTTAAAAATAACCCTTCAGATAAGGCTTCATTTGCAAAAATATTGGACGAAACTTTACAAAGTTTAAATTCAGATTATGAAGCCAAACGTTATAATAATATGACATTAAATCGATTGAAAATTAATATTGCCCGACCTAATTTATTTTATGATTGGCTAAAAGAGCATAATAAATTGGGTGGACAGAACAAAATTCCTAGACTCTCAAATGAAAGGGATTATTTAGAAAAATTGAAAGGAATGTAGATTATAAAAAAAAACGTTTAATGTTAGACGATTTTTTTAAAAATTAAGACGCTATTTCCAGGCGTTTCAATAAGTTTTTATTCAAGGTATGTTGGGCATATTCTTTATCGATATGCAAGTTTTTTTCATCTGAACTTGGTAAATCATACATCGCATCAGTGAGAATCGCTTCGCATAATGAACGCAATCCACGAGCGCCTAATTTATATTCTAGAGCTTTATCAACAATAAAATCCAACGCTTCATCGGTGATATTGAATTCCACTTCATCCATTAAAAACAACTTTTTATATTGCTTAATCAAGGCGTTC
Organism: Flavobacteriaceae bacterium; assembly: GCA_009926065.1. Classification (GTDB taxonomy): domain Bacteria; phylum Bacteroidota; class Bacteroidia; order Flavobacteriales; family Flavobacteriaceae; genus Flavobacterium. The sequence continues at coordinate 52,313 of RFPP01000012.1, read as the reverse complement.
TTAGGCTCGGTTAAAATAGCACGCAAGGTTTCCCTGTCTAATGGATCCATGTGTGTTAAAACTGGTAAACGACCAATTATTTCGGGAATCAAACCAAAATCTTTGATGTCTTTTGGAATGATATATTGCAACAAATTGTCTTTATTAATATTGTCAGCGTTTTTAGAAGAACTATACCCCATAGCCTGACGGTTCAATCTTTTAGAAATTATTTTTTCAATTCCATCAAAAGCACCACCAGCAATAAACAAAATATTTTGAGTATTTACTTCTACAAATTTTTGGTCGGGATGTTTCCTACCTCCTTTTGGTGGCACATTTACAACAGTTCCTTCGAGCAATTTTAATAGAGCTTGTTGAACACCTTCGCCCGAAACATCTCGAGTAATTGAAGGATTGTCACCTTTACGAGAAATTTTATCTATTTCGTCAATAAAAACAATTCCTCTTTCGGCTTTAGCCACATCATAATCGGCAGCTTGTAGAAGGCGCGTTAAAATACTTTCAACATCTTCACCTACATATCCTGCTTCGGTTAATACAGTAGCATCAACAATAGCTAAAGGAACGTCTAACATTTTTGCAATGGTTTTGGCAACCAATGTTTTTCCGGTACCTGTTTGACCCACCATGATAATATTGGATTTTTCAATCTCTACCTCATCCTCTAATTCTTGTTGCATCAATCTTTTATAATGATTGTAAACTGCAACCGCCATTACTTTTTTGGTTTGGTCTTGACCGATAACATATTTATCTAGAAATGCACGAATTTCTTTTGGCTTTCTAAGAACTAAATCGCCAACATTTGTTTTCAAATTAGTTTTTAATTCCTCAACCACAATGCCATTTGCTTGCTCAATACATTTATCACAAATGTGCGCATCTATACCAGCAATCAATAAGTTGGTTTCTGGTTTTTTTCTTCCACAGAAGGAACATTCTAATTTTTCTTTTGCCATTATTTTTTGGTTGATAGTTGATGGTTAATAGTTGGTGGTAAAGTACCAACAACAATCAACCATTAACCAATAACTATTTAAACTCTTCTCAACACTTCGTCAATCATTCCGTACTCTTTAGCTTCGTCGGCGATCATCCAATAATCGCGTTCAGAATCCATATGTACTTTTTCAAAAGATTGTCCGGAATGTTTAGAAATAATTTGATATAATTCGTCTTTTAACTTTAACATTTCACGCAAGTTGATTTCCATATCGGTTGCAACCCCTTGTGCACCTCCTGAAGGTTGGTGGATCATAACTCTTGAATGAGGTAACGCGGAACGTTTTCCTTCAGCACCGGCACACAATAATACTGCTCCCATTGACGCAGCCATTCCAGTACAAATTGTAGCTACATCGGGTTTAATGTATTGCATGGTATCATAAATTCCTAAACCTGCGTAAACACTACCTCCTGGAGAATTGATATAAATTTGGATGTCTTTAGCGGAATCTGCACTTTCTAAAAACAATAATTGTGCTTGAACGATATTTGCTATTTGATCATCAATTCCCGTTCCAAGAAAAATAATTCTATCCATCATTAATCTTGAAAAAACATCCAATTGAGAAACGTTTAATTGTCGTTCTTCAATGATATATGGAGTCATCCCTTTTGGCGTCATTGCATTAATAATTTTATCGTAATATAAATTATTGACACCTTGATGTTTTATAGCAAACTTCTTAAATTGCTTCGCCTGTTCCAGTGCAGCTTTCGGGTCTTTACCGTAATTCATTTTTTTTATATTAGTAAGTTTAAAATAATGTCTAGATTCTTCACAAAGTTAATGTAAAGTATTAAATAAAAGAGTGCCAAAAAATAAATTTCTGACACTCAAATATAATTCTTTTTTATTGTTTATCAAATGTAAACTGACTAATCTAGAATTTATTCTCCGTAGAAAGCAGCGATAAATTCTGGATAAGTAACTTTCTTTTCTTTAGCATTTGCTTTTTCTTTAAAAAGAAGTAATAGTTTTTCACCAACCACTTGATTAGAAAGTTTTTTAACTTCTTCTTGGTTTGCCAATACTCTCGCTACAATTCCTTGAACTTCTTCATCTGTGGGATTCAATTGTCCGAATTGTGCCATTTGTTGTCTGATTGACTTTGCAGTAAATTCTTTCAAATCTTCAAATGTTACTTGGATATTCGATTGACTTAATGCTCTACCTTCAATTAATTGGTAACGCAATCCTTTTTCTGATTTTTCATATTCAATTGCTGCTTCTTCAGCAGATAATTTTTTGTCACCTACAGTTTGCAACCATCTTTTCAAGAAATCAGCTGGTAAGTCAAATTTGGTATTTTCAACCAAGAAATTAGTTACATCAGTTAATAATTTTTGATCTGCCTGTTGAGCAAATTGCAATTCAGCATCTTCTTTTATTTTAGCTTTTAAATCTGCCAAAGAAGAAACGGATCCTGGTCCGAAAAGTTTATCAAATAATTCTTGATTCAATTCTGCCAATTCTGTTCCGTTGATGTTTTCGATAGTAAAATCAACATCAATTGCTAAACCATGAACCTCATCGTGGCCCACTTTCAATACGTCCATCAATTGATGATCGTCTTGAAATAGTCCTTTCGTATTGACAGTTACAACGTCTCCAACTTTTTTACCAATAAATTTTACTCCTGTTTTTTTATCTTTAAAGATAGAAATATTGAAAGTAAAAGGGGAATTAATTCCTTTTTCAGAATTAGTAAAAGTTCCAGAAATATCAGAATTTTCTTCAACTATAGTTTGGGGAATTGGTGTACCAAACTGTTTTTGGATACGTACAACTTGCTCGTCAATTAATTTATCGTCGGCGGTTATTACATATTTAATAATATTGTTTTTAGCTTCTAAATCTAGGTCAAAATTGGGAACAAGTCCTATTTCATAATGAAATTCCATTTCTTCATCATCCCAATTAAAATTTGGAATTTCTTTAGCTAATGGAGTGCCAAGTAGATTCAAACTTTCGGATTGAATATATCTTTCCAAAGCTAATTCAACCACTTTTTTTACTTCTTCAATTTTAATTGCTTTTCCGTAATGTTTCTCAACTAATTCTCTAGGAACTGCACCTTTTCTAAAACCTTTTACTGTTGCCAATGGCATTTTTTCATTGATTTTTTTTTGAACTTGTCCTTTGTAATCCATGTGAACTACTTTTAAAACAATTACTTCATTTACAGCATTTATTGCTACTCTTTTGATATCCATTTTCTTTCGTGTTTTCTTAATAAAATTGGGTTGCAAAAATATAATTTTTTTACGACCTAAACAAGTTTAATAAATCTACTGAAATTAATTCTATTCGCTAATATTAATTCGTTAATAATGAACTAATTTATTTTTTTTTAAACATATTATAGTACTTTAGCGACTCAAAAAATAATTAAATTGAATTCTTCATTAACATTCAAAATATTTAATTCTATCTCAGAATTTCCAAGCAATTGGAATGATTTTTCTGCGAATAATATTTTTTTTTCAAAAGAGTATTTACAAATTTTAGAGGTTTCTTCACCAAAAAACATTTTAAGTAATTTCATTGGTTTATTTCAAAATGACAAATTAGTTGGTGTTGCCTTAACTCAATTCAATAATTTGAGTTTGGTAAATTCTTATGGAGAAAGAGATAATTGTATAAAAAATAAGATCAGAACAATCGTTTTTAAAAATTTTAGTTCTAACGTACTTATTGTTGGGAACAATACTTTAACTGGGCAAAATACGTTTTGTTTTTCAAAAGAGGTTTCTTCAAAAGAACTAGTTAGTTTACTTTATAAAGCAGTCGAAGAATTGCAAAAGCAAATTGAGAAAAATGGTCAAAAAGTACACTTAATTATTTACAAAGATTTTCCTGAATTTCAAATTCCCTTATTCGAATTACCAGAATTTAATTCGTTTTATAAATTCACTACCCAGCCCAACATGTTATTTTCTATTAAAGAACATTGGCTTACATTTGATGATTATGTAGCAGATTTAAGTAAAAAATATCGAGACCAATTTAAACGTGCTCGAAAAAAATCGGAAGGGATTACTAAACGTAAATTTTCGTTAGAAGACATTGAAAATCATAAAGATAAAATTGTTGAATTATATTTGAATGTTGCTAACAAAGCTCCTTTCAACACTTTTTTCTTAAAAGATGATCATTTTGAAATTTTCAAAAAAGCATTAAAAGATAAATTTTTATTTTACGGTTATTTTGAAGATGAAACTTTAATTGGTTTCAATACTCTTATAAAAAATGGAAAAGACGTTGACACTTATTTTCTTGGTTACGATGAAAAATACCAACGAGAGAGAATGTTGTATTTGAATATGCTCTATGATATGATAGGTTATTCTATTAATAAAGGTTTCAAAAGAATTGTATTCGCTCGAACAGCTTTAGAAATAAAAAGTTCTGTGGGAGCTAATCCTGAAGATTTACATGGATTTATGAGACACAACAATCGTTTAATCAATTTATTTATTGCAAAATTATTTCACTATTTTGAACCAAAAGTTGAATGGAAAGAAAGAAATCCTTTTAAGTAAACTAAAGGTTATCAATTTCTTCCTGAACTACTTCCCAATCAAAAAGCAATTGTTCTAAATCTGCTTTTTTCTTATTGTAAGCAACAAAAAAATCGGCATTTTCAATATGCTTATCATAATTTGAAGCTACCATTTTATCGTCATTTTGAATGTCTATTTCCAATTGTTTAATTTGGCTTTCAATTTTACTTAAACGGTTATACAGCGCCTTGTTTTTTTTCTGGTCTTCATAGGAGGCTTTATTATTTTCCTTGGTAGAATCTTGTTTTGAAATATCTTTTTTCTCCACTTCACGCATATTATCCAAATTTCGCTGTTCAAGAAAATAGTTAATATCCCCCAAATATTCCTTGATTTTTTGGTCTTTAAATTCGTAAACCAAATTAGACATTCCTTGAAGAAAATCCCTATCGTGAGAAACTAATAATAACGTTCCTTCATATTTTTGCAAAGCTGCTTTGAGAACATTTTTTGATTTAATATCCAAGTGATTCGTAGGCTCATCCATCACTAAAACATTTATAGGTTGTAGTAATAATTTACATAACGCCAATCGGTTTCGTTCTCCTCCAGAAAGTACTTTCACTTTTTTCTCTACTTCATCACCACGGAATAAAAAGGAACCTAATATGTCCCGAACTTTAGATCTATTGGTATCGTTAGCAGCGTTTTCCATAGTTTGTAAAATCGTAATTTCACCATCTAAATATTCTGCTTGATTTTGAGCGAAATAGCCTACTTGTACATTATGTCCTAATTTAATAGAGCCTTGAAACTCAAATTCGTTTACAATTGCTTTTATAAAAGTAGATTTTCCTTGACCATTTTGGCCTACGAAAGCAATTTTACTTCCACGTTCAACTAAAAGTGAAATGTCTTTTAAAATCGTTTTATCACCATAACTTTTAGTTACGTTTTCGACTTCAATTACTACTTTTCCTGGAACTTTTGAAACCGGAAAAGAAATATTCATCACCGAATTATCATCTTCATCAACTTCAATTCTCTCAACTTTATCCAGTTTTTTGATTAGTGATTGCGCCATTGATGCTTTGGAAGCTTTTGCGCGAAATTTTTCTATTAGTTTTTCTGTTTCTTCAATTTTCTTGGCTTGGTTTTTTTGGGTAGCCAATTGTTTCTCTCGAATTTCATGTCGTAATTGTAAATATTCAGAATATGGCTTATTGAAATCGTACGCTTTTCCTAGTGAAATTTCGATAGTTCTGTTGGTAACATTATCCAAAAACATTTTATCGTGAGATACTATTACCACTACCCCAGGATAATTTTTTAAAAAACTTTCTAGCCAAATGATACTTTCTATATCCAAGTGATTCGTAGGCTCATCGAGTAACAAAACATCATTGAATTGTAATAATAATTTTGCCAATTCTATTCTCATTCTCCAACCACCGGAGAAAGTTTCCGTTTTGTTATTGAAATCTTCTCTTTTAAATCCTAATCCAAGTAGAATTTTTTCGGTATCGCCAACATAATTATAACCTCCTAATAAGTCAAATCGATGGGTATAATCGGATAAATCTTCTATAATTTGGCTGTATTCCTCACTTTCATAATCGGTTCTAGTTACCAAAAGATGGTTTATTTGCTCCAGCTTTTTCTCAACAATTTTAATTTCTGTAAATGCTTCATAGGCTTCTTCCAAAACAGTTCTTCCGTGTTCAAAATCGATATCTTGACGAAGAAAACCCAACTTCACTTCCTTTTCTTGTGAAATAACACCCGAATCGGGAGCAAAATCTCTAGCTAATATTTTCAACATGGTAGATTTTCCAGCACCATTTTTTCCTACCAAACCCACTCGATCACCAGCGCCCAAACGAAAGGTCACTTCTTCAAATAAATAAGTACCTCCAAAAGAAACTGATAAGTTGTGTATATTAAGCATTAATTATGATTTTTTAAAAATTGTATTATTAAATTTACATGCCGAAAAACGGTAATTTAAAATTTTTTGCAAATGTTAAAAAAAGGATCCAAATTAAATAGTATTTTAACAGGAAGTTGTCCTAAATGTCAAAATGAGAGCATGTATAAGGAAAAAAACATGCTAAAACTGACGAAAATCCTATCAATGAATGAATATTGTGGACACTGCGGATTGAAATACCAAATTGAACCTTCCTTTTTTTATGGGGCAATGTATGTAAGTTACGCTCTAAATGTCGCCGTTGGAGTAGCTGCTTTTATAATTTCTTATGTGTTTTGTAGTTCTAGTTTGAAACAAGCTTTTATTGCAATTATACTATCTTTGGTCGTTGCATTTCCCTATGTTTTAAGATTATCTAGAAATATTTACATCAATATGTTTGTTGATTACGACGAGGATTTCAAACATTAACTAGATTTTCTTTTCGTATCTTTTAATATCAATTGCCTTGTCCAGGGGTTTTTGACATTCGATATAATCATACAATGCGATTGCCATGTATGGCCCTAACATGACGCCACGAGTTCCAAGCCCGTTTAGAATATGTAAGTGAGGGTATTTAGGATGAGTTCCTATAAGAGGTTTTCTGTCTCTCACAGTTGGTCTAACACCTGCAAAATGATCTATTATCTCAAACTCGCAATCTAAAATTTCATGAATTCTATCTAGGAGTTCTTTTTTTCCATTTTCTGTGGGGATATTAGTTTTATCTTGCCAATTATACGTTGCTCCCACTTTGAATAAATCATTCCCTAAAGGTAAAATAAAGACGCTTGTATTAACAATTACATCTAAATTAAGTTTGGGAGCTTTAATTATAAACAACTCCCCTTTAGTACCATCTAAAGGGAGATAATTGAAATAGGGATTGGCGTGTAATCCAAAACCTTCAGCAAAGATGATTTGTTTTGCTTTTATTTGTTTGTACTCGATACAATCATCATTAAATTGAATGGATTGATAATCGAAAGTTTCTTGAAGTAAAAGCTTATTTTCTAATAAATACTTTTTGTAGGCATCCATTAACAATTTGGTATCGACATAACCGCTTTGTAGTACTTCACCATAATCAAAAGGCGAATTTATTCCCACGTATTTTGTTTTCACTAATTCTAATGATAAAAAAGGAGCCAGCTTTTTATTATCAGAGGCGGCAAACCAGTTGTTTTGTTCTTCAATGGAAAAGAATTTACGTAGAATTGGAATTTTAAAATCTACTTTAATATTAAGTTTAGATTCTAATCTAGGATAAAACTGATTAAGGATTTCAAATTGTTGTTCAGCTTGCCAAACCTCACTAAATCGTTTTAAAATAACAGGATTGTATAAACCCCCTGCTATTAAAGACGAGCTTTGAGATTGGTTGTCAATTATTAGAATCGATTTATGGTGCTTCATCGCAGTTTCAGCAAATGAAATGCCTGCTAAACCTGAACCAACAATAAGATAATCTATCATTTATAGGGGTAATTTGGGGTGAAAAATATGAAAAAAAATAATGAATGGAAGTAATAAAATAAAAAAAACTCTTATCAAGTAGATAAGAGTTTATTATTTGTATTTTAGATTATTAGTAATTCCATAAATCGTGTTCGAAATCACGAATTTTGTCTTTAACCCTTTCAGCTTCTAATAATTGATCCATTGCATTGTTAGGTTTATAATTTTCTATCATTCTATCTCCTAGTACATTTTCTTCTTTATAAACAACAGCATTAAAATGTCTTGAAATTAATAAATCATCAAAATTGATAGGTTTAGAACTATTTCTATCATTGAAAGTTGGATGAAGCTTCAGAATATTTCGAATTGCTGGATAATAAACCCAAAACAAAACGTCTGGAGCACTCATTTCTTCATAAATTTTAAGTTTTGCCTTCTTATCTTCTTCTTGTTGAGGAGTAAGCAAAGAACCCTGATTTGCAATAATTTCAGAATATTCATCTTCTATTTCTTGTTGACCCATAGTTGCGTCAACAATGCTTTTTGCAGATGAAGCTACTGGAGCTATTGCAATTAAACGGTATTTTAATTCCGCTAATCTTTTATCAAAGTACCAATATCCTTGAATTTTATATCCTTTAACGTCAACTGCATTTAATTCAGCTGTTTTATAATCTGGACCCTCTTTCAGATTTTTATCTTTAATTAATTTCAAACATAATTGTCTGTAGCCAACTGGATCAACAGCAGGGTCAATTTTTGTAGGATTAAAGTTTTTTGTAACGTTTTCGTCACCTTGTTTTGTCAATCTAAAGTCATTAAATTTACTTTCCGCTTCAGCAACATCTAATGGAATACTAAAATAATCATCCTGAAAACAGAAATCTTTAATGTTAATTTTATTTTTATCTCCTGATTGAACGTATTCTCTTAAAACGTCAAACAGAGGTTTTCTATCCATTAAAGGTTTAGTTGGGTAATACAAAGGAAAATTAATTCTTTGGTCAATGTCTATAAACTCCCATATTCTTTTACCAAACATCACATCACGGTCATCAATGTAACCATAATCCAAAGGCTTAGTATTGTCATACTTTATTTGATTAATAGTTTTTATACCAATTTCAATTGGTTTTTTTGCATTTAACAAATTAGGCTGACCAATACATTTTAGTGAAGTCAATAAAACTAGAATTAGAGAATATCTTAACATAATAATAATTTTTAGTTGTTAATTCTAAAAGAACAAGAAAAAACAGTTTTAGGTTTAATACCTGTGTTAGTTACCACTTGGATTTGATCAATTAATATAACGTCATTTTTTCCTAAATTCTTAATAGCATTTGCAGCAGAGGAACTTAAAGAACCTCCAGGACATGGGTAACTTACTTTATTAATTACTGCATTAAATGATTTTACTGTCGCTGTTACTTTATAATCTTTTCCAAAATCTCCAAAATCAGCAGTAATTATTGCAGAAGAAATTTCTCCTTTTGAACCAATCGTAGTTCCTGCTTTTCCATTAAGTAATGCTGTTGCGGGTGGTATGTCTTTAACTCTGAATTTTTGTTTGTCAGTAACCATTTTTCCATCAGGAAGTTTAGCGTTTACCGTTACAAAAACTTCTTTTCCTGGAAAGTCTCCAATATTCCAAATGTATTGGCTATTTCCAGATTTTTTGATACCCGGTGCGCTAACGGTTACATCCTTATCAGTAATTCCAGGAAATGAAATAGTCATTGGGTTATTTACCCCCTTATAAATCACTTTCATGTTATCGGAAGAAATAGATGCTGTGTTAGGTTTAGGAACAACTGCATATTTACCTTCAATATCAATAGGAATCAGTTGTTCATCTTCTTTAAAGGTGAATTTACCTTTAATGTCATGATCTCCAACTGCACCTGCACTCATTTTGAAAATAGCTTGTCCGTTTTCCATAGAAACACTTGCACCTCCAACACTTACAGAAGTTGGAACTGTAGTTTCATCATATCTACCTAAAACTACTCTACCAGTTACTGTTTCACCCTGAAAAAATAAAGATTTATCCATGATTACTATCGCTTTATAGTTTTTCATAGAAGCAGTTTGAGCTGTAGTATTTCCAATTAACGCATTATAAATATCCTGTTCAATAGACTTTACATCATTTTGAATACTTGTTAATTTAGCGATTGAGGCAATTGCTGGAAAACCTTCAAAATGATATTTTAAATATTTAACAGAAGTTTTTTCTCTATCGATAACATTATCAAAATTGAATTTTTTGTTTAAATTTTCAATAATAATTTTGTATTTAACATCGATACCAAAAACGGCAGTAATATCTTTTTTGTATTTTTCAAGTTTACTCATAATTTCTTTTCCCTTAGGGGAATATCCATCACCTTCAAACCAGTTTTCATCAATATAACCACCTTTATCCATTTGTTCATATGGTAGTTTTCCATCCTTTTCTTTTTCAAACTCCTTAGTAACATCATTTTTTAATGCTCCAAGGTAGGTGTATAATTCTTTTGAAATCTGTTGTACTTTTTGTGCTTTATTGAATGGTAATCCAAACTGTGAAGGATTATCTGAGGCTTTTGTTTCTAATGAAGAAAATAAACTATTATTATAGTCTTCAGAGAACTTATTCACTACTTCAAATTTTTCATTCATTAATCCAAAAGCTGAAAGCACTTCTTTGGACATATTTAATGCTAACATAGCAATGAAAACCAGATACATCAGGTTAATCATCTTCTGTCTAGGGCTTAATTTTCCTCCTGCCATTTTTTCTAATTAGTTTTATTGTTAATTAATATAGTTAAAAAACTAATTATTATTTGTTACTCATTGCAGAAAGCATTCCTCCATATACATTGTTCAATGAAGACAAGTTTGAAGTTAATGATTGCATTTGTTGGTTTAATTTAACGCTGTTTTCAGCAACTTCCTCATTTAATTGAGCAGTTTTTGAGGCACTATCCAACTGAATTTTATATAAAGCGTTGATTGATTCCATTTGAGTAGCCGCTAAATTTAATTCATCACTGTATTTTTTAGTAGATGCTAACGACTCAGCAGTAGGAGCAATAGTTTTTGAAGCAGCTTCAAAGTTCTTAATACTGTTTCCTAAACTTTCCATTAATTGACTATCAATTTTAGCTTCTTTTAATATTGCATCTAATTTTTTAGACAACATACCTTCCACGTCCTCACTAGAACCAGCTTTTGAACTACCTTTAACTGGGCTTGCAGATTCATCAACCAATTGAGGATATACATTTTCCCATTTATATTCAGTATCTAAAGGATCAAAAGCAGATAATCCAAAAATAAAAGCTTCAGTTAATAATCCAATAACAAGTAATTCACTTGCACCTGTCCAGTGTTGAATTTTAAATAATGCTCCTACGATTACTACTGCTGCTCCCATTCCGTAAGCAAAGTTCATTGTTTTTTTTGGTATTAATGCCATAATAAAAATAATTTAGTTTAGTTAATGTTTGATTTATTAATAGTTTATTGTTTTACTTGTTTTACTTTTTTGGTTAATTTTCCTGTAACTTGAGTTCCCATGTAATCTTGAATTGTTCTAAAACCTATATAACTTCTAGCAGAATCGGCATATTCAAAATCTCTAGCACTTACCTGTATGTAATAAGCAACGTCTTTCCAAGAACCTCCTCTAACAACTTTTCTTTTGTTGTTTACATCTTGTACGGATGGATTCATAGTTGATGTAAATTCATAAGATGCACTTTCATAAGAATCTGCAGTCCATTCGGCAACGTTTCCAGCCATATTATACAAACCATATCCATTAGGATCGTAAGATTTCACTTCAACAGTGTACAAAGCATTATCAGCGGCATAGTCTCCTCTATTTGGTTTAAAATTTGCTAGGAAACATCCTTTATCATTTTTAGTGTAAGGGCCACCCCAAGGATACATTCCAGATTCTAAACTACCTCTTGCAGCATATTCCCATTCTGCTTCAGATGGTAATCTAAATGAATTCACTTGATCTCTACCTTTTTTCTTTTTTATGTATGCATTTTTATACATTGTTCTCCATGCACAAAATGCTCTAGCTTGATACCAATCAACCCCAACTACGGGATATTTAGCATAAGCTTGGTGCCAAAAATAATCGTTATGCATTGGTTCATTGTACGAGTAATTAAAATCTCTAACCCAAGCTGTTGTATCAGGATATATTCCATGAGAAGTATCTTTAATAAATTTAGATCTTGGCGTTCCCTTTTTTGCTTTTGCAGCTGCCCGAATATCCATCCAGGTGTATTTAAAAATTAATTTGGAAGCATCCATAGTTTTTAAACCATTATATGACTCTTCTGGAGCTAAGTACATTTCATCCATCACTTGAGCATAGGCTTCATCTGGGTATTTATTTGTTGCTTTAATTAATTTTGGTTTATGATTTAATTTGTTGATTCCGCCAGTTTTAGAAAACATATATTTATCGTAGGCAGTAGCTTTAGGATTATTTGTTGGGTCTCCGTTTAAATAAGCGTAGTCATTAATAGTTCCTTTAGAATTTCCAGAAGTTGCTCCTCCAGTTGCACTACCAGTTGCACTACCACTTGCCATTTCAGCTAAATTTACTCTAATTGTTGAATCTTTTACCCATTCTACAAATTGACGATATTCACTATTACTAATTTCAGTTTCGTCCATGTAAAAAGAACGAACAGTTACTGTTTTAGTGTTAGCATCTTGAGCATTTGCAGGATCATCACTTGATCTACCCATAATAAATGCACCGCCAGGAATTAAAGCCATACCAAAAGGTTTCTCTGGATGCCATTTTTTTCCTTTAACCCCAACTAGTTCTCCCTTGTCGCTTGAACCGCCACAGCTAACTAAAAAGGATAAAATTGCGGTAAATGCAATAATCTTCTTCATATGCGTTTGTATTATGTGTGTTTTTGTATTTGAGGGCGTAAACCTATTTAATATTTTCATAAAAACCAATTATTTTTGATTAAAAATCGCTAAAATTTGCTAATTTTTAATTAATTTAATTTATAACTATTTGTTATACAACATTTTTTCTTTGTGCTTTCCACCACCTTTCAGGCATTTCATTATTACACGCCAAAATATATTCTTCATGAGAACATGGTAATAACGTATTTCTTTTTAATTTATTATTTATATCAGAAATAAAAGGAATTTCTATCCACCATCTATCTGTTTTATCACTCTTATAAAAAATTAATTGTTCATCTTCTAAAGGAACGATATATTTTAAATAATTATCTCTACTTCCAAACGGGTATTCGTTAGTTCTATAATGAAACCCTTCAATAAAATACCAAATTATTTGAGAGATTAAAATTGATTCTTTTTCAGAATTATTATGATTAAAAATGCCAAATGAAGTCACTTTATCACTAATTCCTGCATAACGAGCTAACGTACAAATTTCTTTTCCATCAAAACCATTTGGAGCAAATTTAATAAAATTTCCTGAATCTGAAGATTTTATTGAACCCAAATCCAAACTTACTAAATCAGCATCTCTAAATACTGGTTCTGCGATTTCAATATTATTGCAAACATCTCCTAATCGATATGCATCAAAAAATAACTTTTCAATTAAATCAATTTCTTCTTGGGAATTATAGAAAGTTTGATAACCAATATTACAATAATTAAAAAGATTGTTTGGTTCGTCCAATATTATTTTACTTAAGTAGGAATTGGAAGATATTGAATCGCTTTCTTTTCCTAGGTCAAATTTATTGTCTATGGAAACCAAATTAACCATTTGTTCCAACTCATCATAAGCACGATACATCGAATAAGTTAAATCTTGCGTTCCACCAATTACAATAGGTATAATCTTATTTTTTATCAAACTTGATACAAGAATTTTAAGCGCAAAATAGGTGTCTTCAATAGAATTTCCGGCCTCAATGTCTCCTAAATCCGCAATAGAAGCCTCCCAATTTCCGGGATATAGTGAATATAATTCTTTTCTAATTGAAGTTAAATCAACGTCTGAAATTGATTTTGCGTCGCCTCTATTATCTAAAACACCAAATAAGGCAATATTAATTTTACTAAGATTTGGAAATTGTTCTTTAGAATGAAATACGATTTTACCGCCCAAATGTTGGGAATTTAATCCGCTAATAAGTTCTAAAACTTCTTCACTAATTGGTTTTAAAAAATCAAATTCCATTTGTACTATTAATTATTTAGGTTTTTTTGTTGTATTTTTTTTGGTGGTGGTTTTCTTTATAGTTTTATTTTTAGCTATAATTTCCTCTACTTGAGCTAAAGTTAAAGTTTCAGCATTAATTTCTTTTCCTATTTCGATTTTTAATTTTCCCTGTATAATAACTGATCTTCCCCAACGAGCTTTTTCAACAATAATTCCTTGTTCTTTCCAATCATGAATGACTTTATCAATGTTTTTTTGTAATTTATCTTCAATTAATTCTTCTATATCCGTTTGAGATAAATTATCAAAATTATATTTTCTACTCACATTAATAAAGACTCCGTTCCATTTAATAAATGGTCCGAAACGCCCAACACCTTTTTGAACGCCTTCTCCTTTATAGACTGCTATTGGAGCATCGGCAAGTGTTTTTTCATCTATTAGTTCTTTCGCTCTTTCAAGAGTTACATCGGTAGGATTTTCTCCTTTGGGCAAAGATATAAATGCAGATCCGAATTTAATATAAGGTCCAAAACGACCATTATTAATCTCTATTTCTTCCGCCTTATAATTGCCTAATTTTTTGGGTAATAAAAATAAATTTAAAGCTTCTTCAAGTGTTATATTTCCAATATTTTGATCGGCCATTAGGCTTGCAAACTTCTTATCTTCGTCATCTGATGATCCAATTTGAGCCATTGGTCCAAATTTGCCTAAACGAACTGATATTGGCTTACCACTTTCAGGATGAACCCCCAAAATACGTTCCCCACTTTCTCTTTCTGCATATTCTTCTACTTGCTTTACCGAAGGATGGAATTTATCATAAAATTCTTGCATCATTTTAGTCCAATTTACATTTCCTTCTGCAATTTCATCAAAATCTTGTTCCACTTTTGCAGTGAAATTATAATCTAATATGGACTCGAAATTTTTTACTAAGAAATCTGTTACAATTGTTCCAATGTCCGTTGGAACCAATTTTCCTTTGTCAGAACCTGTATTTTCTTTTAGAATTTTCTCTGTCAGTTTGCCTGATTGCAAAACTAATTGTGCATATTTACGTTCTTGACCTTCTAGATTTCCTTTTTCAACGTACTTTCTATTGATAATAGTTGAAATTGTAGGTGCATAAGTAGATGGTCTACCAATTCCTAATTCTTCTAATTTTTTTACCAATGAAGCCTCGGTATATCTGGCTGCTGCTCTTGAAAATCTTTCGGTAGCAGTAATATAATTGCATTCTAATTTTTCATTAACTTTCATTAAAGGCAACATACCTTCTTGTTCTTCATCATCGTCATCATTTCCTTCGAGATACACTTTTAAGAATCCTTCAAATAGTAAAACTTCTCCTGTAGCAGTAAAAACTTCACTGTGATTGTTAGCTTGAATTTTTACGTTGGTTCTTTCTAATTTTGCGTCACTCATTTGTGAAGCTAATGTTCTTTTCCAAATTAGGTCATATAAACGCGCTTGATCTTTATCTATATTAACTGTGTGGCGAGACATATCAGTAGGTCGAATAGCCTCGTGAGCTTCTTGCGCTCCTTTACTTTTATTTACAAAATTTCTTGGGTGAGAAAATTCAGCACCATAGGACTTTACTATTTCAGCCTTTGCAGCATCCATTGCTTCTTTAGAAAGATTTACACTGTCTGTTCTCATATAGGTAATCAATCCCGCTTCGTATAAACGTTGTGCCAATTGCATGGTAACTCCAACAGGGAAATACAATTTTCTGGCCGCTTCTTGTTGTAAAGTAGAAGTAGTAAAAGGTCCGGTTGGTGATTTTTTTGTTGGCTTAGTTTCTAAATCGGCTACTTTATAAGTAGAACCTATATTTTTGTTTAAGAAATCTTCGGCTTCTTTTTTAGTATTGAAATTTTTAGGCAATTTAGCCTTAAATGATTTTCCAGCTTCGTTGGTAAATTCGGCAACGATAGAAAAAGTCGCAACAGCATTAAAATTTTGGATTTCTCTTTCTCTTTCTACAATTAATCGAACAGAAACTGATTGAACACGACCGGCTGAAAGTCCGCCTTTAATTTTTCTCCAAAGTACTGGTGAAAGTTCGTAACCTACTAATCGGTCTAAAACTCTTCGAGCTTGTTGTGCATTTACCAAATTATAATCGATTTCGCGAGGATTATCGATTGCTTTTAAGATGGCTGTTTTGGTAATTTCGTGAAATACAATTCTCTTAGTTTTGTTTTTATCTAATTTTAGTTCTTCAGCTAGGTGCCAAGAAATTGCTTCTCCTTCACGGTCCTCATCACTTGCTAACCAAACCATATCGGCATTTTTAGCTAGTGTTTTTAGTTTGGAAACCAATGCTTTTTTATCGGCAGAAACTTCGTATTTTGGTTTGAACCCATTGGCAACATCTACCCCAATTTCTTTAGATGGTAAATCGGCAATATGACCATAACTTGATTCTACTTGGAAATCACTTCCTAGGAATTTTTCGATAGTTTTGGCTTTTGCAGGAGATTCTACGATTACTAAATTCTTTGTCATTGGATTGTATTTAACTGCGACAAAAGTATATGATTTTTTTAAATATTGCACTTTTGATTTTTTAAAAGTATGAAAATTCATGAAAAATGCCCATTTATAAAGAGCGTTTGAAATAGAAAAAAAATAATATTGAATATAAAAAATTGTCACAATAGCCCCGATTAAAGAGGAAAGCCCGGAGCAAAAAAAGTGTTATTAGTTTTATGGTTTTATGATAGCGTCTGGAAGAAGCTCATTATAAAATCACAAAACAACACTTTTTTGTGAGGACTTGAAGCAGAAAGCGGGAATAGCTACCTATATAATATAATGTTAATTCTTGGGCTGACAACTTGTCATATTTATTGAAATTGCATTATCTTTGCAAATTAAAGTTAATGATGGAAAAAACGATTGAAGAAAGTAAGCAAGGAGAAAGTCTTGTTTTAGAACAAAAAGCCGAAAACAAGAAGAAACTTTATATAGAAAGTTATGGATGTGCTATGAATTTTTCTGACAGTGAAATAGTAGCTTCAATTCTAATGAATAATGGTTATAATACTACTCAAACATTGGAAGAAGCCGACTTGGTTTTGGTAAATACGTGTTCGATTCGGGACAAGGCAGAGCAAACTATTCGCAAGCGTTTGGAGAAATACAATGCCGTGAAACGCATTAATCCAAAGATGAAAGTGGGTGTTTTGGGATGTATGGCGGAACGGTTGAAAGATAAATTTTTGGAAGAGGAGAAAATCGTGGATTTGGTTGTAGGCCCTGATGCCTATAAAGATTTGCCGAATTTATTGAATGAAGTTGAAGAAGGTCGTGATGCGATTAATGTGATTTTATCGAAGGAGGAAACTTATGGAGATATTTCTCCCGTTCGATTAATGAGTAACGGAATTACAGCTTTGGTTTCGATTACTAGAGGTTGCGATAATATGTGTACTTTTTGTGTAGTTCCATTTACTAGAGGTCGTGAACGAAGTAGAGAACCACAAAGTATTTTATCGGAAATTCAGGATTTGTGGGACAAAGGGTTCAAAGAAATTACGCTTTTAGGTCAAAATGTTGATAGTTATTTATGGTATGGCGGAGGCTTGAAAAAGGATTTTGTAAATGCCAGTGAAATGCAAAAAGCCACAGCGGTTGATTTTGATCAATTATTAGAAATGGTTGCAGTTGCATTTCCTAAAATGAGAATTAGGTTCTCGACCTCAAATCCTCAGGACATGCACGAAAGTATCTTACACATCATTGCTAAATACGATAATGTATGTAAGCACATTCATCTTCCAGTACAATCGGGAAGCAATAGAATATTAAAAGAAATGAATCGTTTACATACTCGTGAAGAATACATGGCTTTGATTGACAAGATTAGAGCTATTATTCCAGATTGTTCGATTTCTCAGGATATGATTGCTGGGTTTCCTACAGAAACGGAGCAAGATCATCAGGATACTTTGAGTTTGATGGAATATGTAAAATACAATTTCGGTTATATGTATTTGTATTCTGAACGCCCGGGAACATTAGCTGGACGTAAAATGAAAGACGATGTTTCGGAAGAAATAAAAGCACGAAGATTACAAGAAATTGTAGACTTACAACAAAAACATTCCTGGTTTCGAAGTGAGGAATTTATAGGAAAAACGGTTGAAGTATTAATAGAAAAGGTTTCTAAAAAATCGGAAAGTGAATTTTCGGGAAGAAATTCTCAAAACATTACAGTGGTTTTCCCAAAAGAGAATTATAAAATTGGGGATTTTGTAAATGTGAAAATTGTAAGCTGTACGAGTGGAACTTTGAAAGGTGAAGCAGTTGGACTGAGTGGGATGAATTAGAGAAAAATAATGGGTAATTGATAATGGCAAAATAAGAAAAATTAATGGTTCATTTTTAATTATTAATTAATCAATTTAATAAAATGGAAACGATTCAATCAACAAAACAACGGTTTGGAATTATTGGGAATGACCCAAAGCTAAACCGCGCAATTGAAAAAGCGATTCAAGTAGCACCAACTGATATTTCAGTATTGGTAACGGGAGAAAGTGGTGTTGGAAAAGAGAATATTCCAAAAATCATACACTCTCTTTCTCACAGAAAACATGGTAAATACATTGCTGTAAACTGTGGTGCTATTCCCGAAGGAACTATAGATAGTGAACTTTTTGGTCACGAAAAAGGATCATTTACTGGAGCAACAGGAACCAGAGAAGGTTATTTTGAAGTTGCCGATGGAGGAACTATTTTTTTAGATGAAGTAGGCGAATTACCATTGACAACACAGGTACGATTACTACGAGTTTTGGAAAATGGAGAATTTATTAAAGTGGGTTCATCACAAGTTCAAAAAACAAATGTAAGAATTGTAGCCGCAACCAATGTAAATATGTTTGACGCCATAGAAAAAGGTAAATTCAGAGAAGATTTATACTACAGATTGAGTACAGTGGATATTACATTACCCCCATTACGAGAACGAAAAGACGATATTCACTTATTATTTAGAAAATTTGCATCTGATTTTGCACATAAATACAAAATGCCGGCAATAAAATTGGATGATTTTGCAGTTCAAGCATTGTTGCAATTTCGATGGAACGGAAATATCCGACAATTACGAAATGTTGCTGAACAAATATCAGTTTTAGAAACCAATAGAGAAATAACTGCAGCTACGTTGCAATCCTATTTACCAGAAGAAAGCACTAGTTTGCCCTCTGTGATTAAAGATAAAAAAAATAAAAGTGATTTTAGAGACGAAAGAGAAATCTTGTACAAGGTGCTTTTTGACATGAAAAGTGATTTGCATGATTTGAAAAAACTTACTTTAGAATTACTGAAAAATGGCGCCTCGAAAGTTCAAGAAACCAACCAGCACTTGATTCAAAAAATATATGGTACGAAAGAAATTGAAAATGAAATTGAATTTGAGGAACAAGATGAATTAGCCATTATTCCTGTTAATAAAAATGATAAAATTTCTGAATTTAATAATAATGATGACAGCTATTTTATAGCAGAAACTGTTGAGGAAATAGAAGATGAGGTATTACGATTAGAACAAAAAGAAATTGAATTAATTAAAAAATCATTGCTTAAAAATAAAGGAAAAAGAAAAGCAGCAGCTGAGGAATTAGGAATATCTGAAAGAACCTTGTACAGAAAAATAAAACAATTTAATCTTTAAAATAGCACTTGTTGAATGTCAATAATTTTTGAATATCTTTGGAATTTAATATAAAAATGAAAAAAATAAACCTCCTATTCTTAGTTATACTACTTTTTACTTTCAATAGTTGTTCCATATATAATTTTACGGGAACTGGAAAAATTGACGCAAAATCATTTCAAGTAAATTATTTTCAAAATAATGCTCCCTTGATTGAGCCTGGTATAGAAAGGATTTTTACACAGCGATTACAAAATTTAATTCAAAATCAAACTAATTTAAATTTAACCAGTTCCAATGGTGATTTAGTTTATGAAGGAGAAATTGTAGATTACAGAATAAGTCCTATGACAGCAACTGCCGACCAAAGAACTTCGCAAAACCGATTATCAATTACGGTAAATGTTAGGTTTACAAACAAAAATAAAGAAGCAGATAATTTCGAAAAAAAATTCTCTTTTTATAATGATTTTGATGGTGCAAATCAGTTAGTTGGTTCTATTTTAACAGAAAATTTAGATATTATTTTTGAAAGAATCACTCAAGATATTTTTAATGAATCGTTAGCTAAATGGTAATCAAATGATTATTTGAAATGAATATAACCGAATTCTTAACATTAATAAATAACCCAAATGCTATCAATGACAAGCAAACTTCGTCATTGGAAAAAATAGTTGCGGAGTTTCCTTATTTTCAAAGTGCTAGAGCATTGCGATTGAAAGGACTGTATAATGAAGAGAGTTTCCGATATAATTATGAATTAAAAAATACAGCTGCATACACCGGTGATCGATCAATTTTATTCGATTTTATCATTTCTGATACTTTTACAAGAATTGATAAAAATATATATGAGCAAAAACTAGCTGAAATAAATGAAATTGATGTTGATGCAACAGAATTAATATTTAAAGAAGAGAAAATTGGTTCACGAGAAAACTTATTGGAACAATCTATATTAACTTCTATAAAAGAGGCTTCCCCATCTGAAGAAATCAATCCAAATTCATCAATTGAAGAAAAATTGAACATTGGCAAACCTTTAGTTTTTTCATTAACTGAAAAATATTCATTTGAGGAATGGTTGCAATTATCAAAAATTCACCCAATAGTTAGAGAAAATATTTCTTTGAAAGAAGAAAAAAATCAACCAATTGATCCAGTAAAACAAAAAAAATTAGAATTAATTGATAAATTTATTGCTGCAAATCCGAAAATTACGCCAATTAAAAAAGATACAGAACCTAATTTTAAATTTGAGTCCAGTCCAGATAACAGTCCTTATTTAATGACCGAAACCCTAGCAAGGGTATATTTAGAGCAAAAAAAATATGATAAAGCAATTCAAGCTTATGAAATATTAATTTTGAAATATCCAGAAAAAAGTAGTTTCTTTGCAAACCGTATTTCGGATATTAAGGTTTTACAACAAAATAATAAATAACAATGAGTACATTTTCAATTTTTTTAGTATTAATAACAATAGTATGTTTTTTACTAATTGTAGTAATTATGGTTCAAAACCCTAAAGGTGGTGGATTATCTTCTTCATTAGGAGGATCACAAATGATGGGTGGTGTTCAAAAAACTACTGATTTTTTAGATAAAAGCACATGGATTTTAGCAATGATTCTAACTGCATTAGTATTATTCTCTTACCTTAGTTTTACCGATTCATTTGGTGATTCTGATTCTAAAATTATTGATACAACACAAAAGGCAACTCCAGCTTCTGCCACACCTGCAACTCCAGCTGCGCCAGCACAATCTGTTCCAAAGCCTTTAGTTCCAGTAAAAAAATAACTATTTTTTCAAAATATTTAATGCCAGCTTGTCAATGCTGGCATTTTTTTTAAGTAAAATTGTCATAATTAATACTATGGCACAATTTCTGAAAATACCATTTTAAAAATTTCAATAAACAATTAAAATATATTATTATGAACTTAAACATTAAACCTCTTTCAGATCGAGTTTTAATTGAACCTGTGGCAGCAGAAACAAAAACTGCTTCTGGTATTTTTATACCAGACACAGCTAAAGAAAAACCGCAAAAAGGAACTGTAGTAGCAGTAGGTACAGGAACTAAAGACCACTCAATGACAGTTAAAATTGGCGATACCGTTTTGTATGGTAAATATGCCGGTACAGAATTAAAATTAGAAGGTAAAGATTATTTAATTATGCGTGAAGATGATATTCTAGCAATAATTTAAACATTTGAGTAATAAATAAATTTAATAACTTAATTTAGAGGAAGACTTTGATTCTTTCCTCGCAATGAAAAAATGGCAAAAGATATAAAATTTGATATTGAAGCACGTGATGGTTTAAAACGTGGTGTTGATGCATTAGCAAATGCTGTAAAAGTAACTTTAGGACCTAAAGGACGTAACGTTATTATTGGAAAATCTTTTGGTGGACCTAATGTGACTAAAGACGGAGTAACAGTAGCTAAAGAAATCGAATTACAAGATCCTTTAGAAAATATGGGTGCTCAGATGGTAAAAGAAGTTGCATCTAAAACCAATGATTTAGCAGGTGACGGTACTACAACTGCAACAGTTTTAGCGCAAGCTATTGTTAAAGAAGGTTTGAAAAACGTTGCTGCTGGAGCAAACCCAATGGATTTAAAAAGAGGTATCGATAAAGCTGTTGAAACTATCGTTTCCGATTTAGCTAAACAAGCAAAAATGGTAGGAAGTGATTCTGAAAAAATAAAACAAATTGCTTCAATTTCTGCAAATAATGATGAAGTAATTGGCGAATTAATTGCTAATGCTTTTGCAAAAGTTGGAAAAGAAGGTGTAATTACAGTTGAAGAAGCTAAAGGAACAGATACCTATGTTGATGTTGTGGAAGGAATGCAATTTGACAGAGGTTATTTATCTCCTTATTTTGTTACCAATCCAGAAAAAATGGAAACAGAATTAGAAAACCCTTACATTCTTTTGTATGATAAGAAAGTTTCTTCATTAAAAGAATTATTACCTGTTTTAGAACCAGTTGCACAATCTGGAAAACCACTATTAATAATTGCTGAAGATGTAGATGGTGAAGCATTATCTACATTAGTGGTAAATAAATTGCGAGGCGCTCTCAAAATTGCTGCTGTTAAGGCACCTGGATTTGGCGACAGAAGAAAAGCAATGTTGGAAGATATTGCAATTTTAACTGGTGGTACTGTAATTTCAGAAGAAAGAGGGTACACACTTGAAAACACTACTATTGAAATGTTGGGAACTGCCAAAAGAGTTACTATTGACAAAGACAATACAACCATAGTAAGTGGCGCAGGGGATGCCGATATGATCAAAAATCGTGTAAACCAAATTAAAGGTCAAATGGAAACCACTACCTCTGATTATGACAGAGAAAAATTACAAGAACGTTTAGCAAAGTTAGCCGGTGGAGTTGCTGTTCTTTATGTTGGGGCTGCTTCTGAAGTAGAAATGAAAGAAAAAAAGGACAGAGTTGATGACGCTCTACACGCTACAAGAGCTGCAGTTGAAGAAGGAATTGTTGCTGGTGGAGGTGTTGCATTATTGAGAGCTAAAATTTCATTGAAAAACTTAAAAGCCGAAAATGCTGACGAAGCAACAGGAATTCAAATTATTTCACGTGCAGTAGAATCTCCTTTAAGAACAATTGTTGAAAACGCAGGACTTGAAGGTTCAGTAGTTGTTGCAAAAGTAACTGAAGGAAAAGGAGATTTTGGTTACAATGCTAAAACTGACCAATACGTTGACATGTTAAAGGCAGGAATAATTGATCCTAAAAAAGTAACAAGAGTTGCACTTGAAAATGCTGCATCTGTTGCTGGAATGATTTTAACTACTGAATGTGCATTAGTGGAAATTAAAGAAGAAAATGCAGCAGGCAGCCCAATGGCGGGTGGAATGCCAGGTATGATGTAATTAATTCCGTTTACATTCAATAAAAAATCCGCTTCGTCAATGATGAAGCGGATTTTATTTTTATTAATTGTTCTAATTATTTAGTTACTGTTTTTTTTAATAGTTTAATTATTACTGGTAATGTTGAAATTAGAATAATACCAACAACTATATATTCAATGTAGTTTTTTAAATTTATTCCATACTTCAAAAATAATCCGAATAAATAATGCCCAGAAAATATTAAAGTTGAAGCCCACAAAAACGAACTTAATATGTTGAAAAACATAAACTTTTTTCTGTCCATTTCAACAATTCCAGCAATTATTGGCGCAAATGTTCTAAAAATTGGAAGAAATCTCGCATAAATTATAGCTTTACCTCCGTATTTATCAAAAAAATCTTTAGATTGAATCAAGTATTTCTTCTTAAACCAGAATGAATCTTCCTTCTTGAAAAGATAATAACCACTTTTTGCTCCAAACCAATATCCCACCATATTTCCAAGAATTCCTGAAACAGAAACAAATAAAACTAAAATAAGAACATTTAAAAAATCGTTGTTAATGTGTACTAATTGATCAACTAAACCGGGGTGATAAACCCCATCGAAAAATGAACCTGAAGCATAAATTCCAGATAAAAATAATAGGCTATCTCCTGGGAGAAAAAATCCTGCAAAAAGACCAGTTTCTGCAAAAACAATAAATAAGACAATGTAAAGTCCAATTTGGATTCCCGCTATTTGAAGGGTTATATAAAACTCAGGATTTACTAATTGAGTCCAATCAAAATTATTCATAGGTAAATTGGTTTACTTTGTCAAAAACAAAATTTGAATAGGGTGTGAATGTAGCTAAAATTTAAATCAGACACAATTAATTATCGTCATTTTAAATAAAATTAACGCAATCCCTCTATTTATTTTCTTTCATATTGGCAACAACCCGGTAATTTATTGTAGCTCTCTTCGGTAGCTTTTACTTCATCTGTATCGTAACCTGCTTTTGCAACAGCTTTTTTTACATCTTGGATTGTGGCTTTTTCTTCGTTTAAAATTAAATTTAATTTATGTGTTTCCGTATTCCAAGTAGCAGATTTTACACCAGAAACTGAAAATGCAGCTTTTTGAATTCTGGATTGACACATATCACAATTACCATTTACTTCAATTTCATATTTTGCATTTTTGTTTAATTTATCTTGTGCTTGAACAGAAAATACACCTAAAATAAAGACTGTTGTTAAAAATAATTTTTTCATGATTTTTTGATTTAATTGTTAATTTATTATTTGATTAATATTCTTTTTATTATAATTATTACTATTTAAATTGATTTTTTTATTTGATTTTATATCGTAATCCAGCATAATACATTTGTCCAAATATAGGAGCATAAACAATAGAAGTGTCAAAAGAGGTTCCGAATGGATTATTACTTCCTAAAATTGCCTTTTCTTGTTTATAATTTCCAATATTTTCACCACCAAAATACATTTCAAAGGTACTGGAAAATACTTTAGAAATTTGCATATTCATTACTGAAAATGATGGAGAATAATCGAGCATTGAATCCGTACCCGAGTTAGAAACGGTTTTGGGCAATCTCTGTTTTCCAATCCAATTTATGGTAAAATCAAACTTCCATTGTTTTCCATTGTCCAATAAAAGGGTTTGATATTCCAAATTTCCAAAAAACCGATGTTTAGCTTGCAATGGTCGTTCTTGACTTTCAAATTGGTAGTCCGTTCTAATATCATAATATTTATAGGCAGTTCTAATATATAATTGTTTTAGTAATTCATGATTAAATTCCAATTGCAAGCTGTTTGCAAATGATTTTCCATTCAAATTATAAAATACAACTTGCTGTGGTCCTTGATACAAATCTACAACCACTTGGTTTTGAAAATCGGTTCTAAAGAAATCAAAACCAAAATCACCATTTCTATTAAAAAGCACAAATTTTTGATTAAAACTAAGTCCGTAATTCCATGCTATTTCAGGATTTAATCCATAAATTTTTCCTCCAGAATTTAATATTTCGAAATTTCTTGAACTTCCAAAAAGTTGCTGATTTTCAGCAAAAATATTGGCACTTCGAATTCCTCTACCTGCCGAAAACCGAATTACCCCTTTTTCCCAGGGATTGTATCTAACATGCAATCTTGGAGTAAAAAAAGTGCCAAGCCGATTGTGATTGTCTAATCTACCGCCTATTATCGCGCTGAAATTTGTTGTATTATCATAAGTATATTCAAAAAAAGCTCCGATAGAATTATCTGTTCTGCTATAATCTATCTGATTTACAAACTCATCATATTTATCATAGGTAAAATTAATTCCTGTCGAAAATTTGTTCATAGTATTATCAATAATTGAGTTGAAAATTAAATTGGAATAATAACTTTTTTGCTTAATATTATATTGTTTTAAACCAAAATAAGATTCTTGATTGTGACTATTAAAAGCATTTTGAAAAACTATACTTTGAAATGGTAAATCAGGAAAAACATAACCCAATTTGTTTGACAAGTCTATTTTTTCTGTGTTGATTTCTGAACCCCAAAAATTAGTTGTCAATTTGTGTCGATTCGGGTCAAACTCTAATTGTCCAGTTTGTTTTTCATCATTCATGTATCGTAAATTTATAAAACTAAACCATCCCTTTTGAGAATCATTATATTGCCAACGATTTAATAAATTTACTTGTTTGGCCAATGGGTTGTCGAGAAAACCATCATAGTTCATATCATTTTTAAATACTCGAGTATTTCCATGAACAAACAAACTAGAACTCCAATTATCAGATATTTTTTTATTAAAATGTGAATTAAATTCAAATCGAGAATCTGATGATCCATAGATGTTTATAAAAAATGGGACATCCTTGAGAGGTTTAATTAATTCTGTATTTATTTGTCCTGAAATACTCTCATATCCGTTAACAACACTTCCTGCACCCTTAGTAATTTGAATGCTTTCTATCCAGGTTCCTGGTGTAAAAGACAAACCATAAGCTTGAGAACCGCCACGAACATTTGGGATATTTTCTTCAGTAATCATTAAATATGGACTTGTTAAACCAAGCATTTTTATTTGCTTTGTTCCCGTTAAAGCATCTGAAAAATTAACATCTATTGAAGGATTGGTTTCAAAACTCTCAGCTAAATTACAGCAGGCCGCCTTCAACAGTTCTTTACTTGAAAGTGTTGTAGTATTAGTGGTAAGTTTTAAAGATTTTTGTAGACTTTTACTCGAATTTTGAACTTTTATTTCCTTCAAAGTATCTTGAGAAAACAAATTAAAAGAACCAAAAAGCAGCAATAAAAGAAATAAAATTTGTTTTTGCATTTTTATAATTTTTATGTTTAAAATTAATTTTAACCACATCAAGAGTGATTAATTTCATCACATAAAAATTAAGCGTAGAATATATATTGGGAATACAACTTAAAGTAAGGGGGAGGATTTGCATCACAAAAATAAGTTGAAACAGAATTTATCTTAAAATTGGAAATTGTAGTAATAATATTTGAATTCCAATCATTAACATACATTAGAAAAAAAGAATTTTGAAAAAATAAATGTGATAAAGAAGCTTCCGATTTCTTTTGAAAATGCAATACTTTATTGTCGCAACAATTTGACTTTTTTTCTATTTCAGCACAACAGTTTTTCTCAATATCTGAAGATAATGATCTTGTTTTTAAAGAAATAGAAGCAATTTGATCGCCACAATAATGTACATTAAAAGATAACCCTATGTTGGAGGCCAACAATAAGAATGCTAGTGAAATACATATGTGATTTCTAAAATTCATAATGCAAAGGTAAATGATATTATAAAATGAAAATGAAAATTAAGAAAAAATTAATTTAACCTTTTTTGAATTAAATATCCTGGGATGAATAACAATAAAAATAGTGGTTGAATTAAAAACCTGCGTATATAAAATAAAGTCATTTTGTTTTCTTCGGCATAAAATGCTAAAACAAAATAGAAAACTACTATTAAAACAAAAAATAAAAATAAGTATAAAGTGGAAACAAACTTGGAAAAATTAATGTCTTGGAATGCAATTTGAATAAATGCAATTGAAACTATTGTATTCAATGCATACCGGAAAAGCAAACTTAAAAACAATTTCATTTTATTTACAATTGGCAATGGAAAATTAGTAAAATCGGACTTAAAAAAGTCCAAATAAGGGTCGTAGAAAAGAGATTCTTCAACTATTCTAATTAATGCTAAAAAAAGCACCAATGAGACCAAAATAAAAAATCTAAATTTATTATTTAGTAAGTATTTTAGCATAAAATGAAAATTTGTTAACCCAAATAATCCACAAAATAAATACGGCCCCATAAATTACAAGTGGGAATAAAATATCATGTAAAATAAAATTAGATTCGGGGAAATTATAAAAAGCAATCATTAAAAGTGCAATTCTGGTAATATTTAATACATGAATAATTATACTTCCAGAAATAATAAAGTAAATCGTATTTTTAAATTTCCCTGAAAATGCAATTATAAACGAGATAAATAAAATGATTACACTTAGAGCGTTACAACCTTCAATAATTCTGGAAATATATTTACCATTATAAAAAAACTTGTAACAAGGTTGCGATGGATGAAGTTCGATATGAGCATCACCGTTGAAGAACAATAGTAATTGTTCAACTTGAGTTGAAACTAATTTGGTAAACCCATCAACTTCATTATTTTTTATATCAAATTGATTTAAATAATATTGATATATAATGGTTAAAAACAAATAGGAAAATATAAATTTAACTAAGAATAGTAAAAAAGGCTTGTATTGAATCCAATAATTCTTCAAAATATAATTTTTAACAAATTTATATAAAAAAAGACGAGTTCAATTAAATACTTTTGTAAAAATTATTATTATGACATTTACCAAATTAAAACCTCTAGTTAAAGAAATTGTAAACGCTGAAAATAGTTCTCGTGATCAAAAGTTATTACAAATTTGTTCACTTTTAGAATCTAACATTGCGCATTACAATTGGGTTGG
The DNA here is from genome assembly GCA_009926065.1 of Flavobacteriaceae bacterium. GTDB lineage: Bacteria > Bacteroidota > Bacteroidia > Flavobacteriales > Flavobacteriaceae > Flavobacterium. Next base: position 23,556 of record RFPP01000012.1, on the reverse strand, counting down.
GTTTTACTTTGCAAATCATGAAACTCAAACTTTACATTTAGGTCCTTATGTTGGCGCTCCTACTGATCATACCGTTATCCCATTTGGAAAAGGAATTTGCGGTCAAGTGGCAGTTTCTAATAATAATTTTGTAGTTCCTGATGTAGCTGCTCAAGACAATTATATCGCCTGTAGTTTTACTGTAAAATCGGAAATTGTAGTTCCACTTTTTGTGAATGGTCAAAATATAGGTCAAATAGATATCGATTCAAACACCCTAGATCCTTTTACTATAGAGGACGAACGATTTTTGGAGTTCGTAAATGAGCAAATTGCCACTTTATTTTAGAAAAATGTATTTTCAATGACTAGCTATAATGACGATTCAAAAAGTAAATTTTATGGAAAATTACCCACAGGTGATGCTGTTTATAGCTATAAATTAAAAAATAAAAATGGTATTGAGGTTAAAATAATCAATTACGGCGCTACCATTACTTCCTTAAAAATACCTTTAAAAACAGGTAAAATTATTGACGTAGTATTAGGATTAGACGCATTAGAAGATTACATAAAATCTTATGAAATCGGTGGTTCTCCCTATTATGGAGCAACCGTAGGAAGATATTCAGGCAGAATTAAACAAGGTTTATTTAGTTTAAATAATAAGGTTTACCAACTTGAAAAAAACCTTAATAATCATTCACTTCACGGCGGAAATATTGGCTTCAGCCAAAGAATTTGGGAGGTTAAAAAATTTACTTACGGCATAAACCCATCTATCACATTGACTTATTTCAGTCCAAATAATGAAGGTGGCTATCCAGGTGACTTAGAGTTAGAACTCACATACACTTTATCTGAAAATAATGAATTAAGTATAAATTATATCGCTACAACTTCAGAGGATACAATTATCAATTTAACCAATCACAGTTATTTTAATCTTGATGGACATACTGAAACGATTTCAAATCAAGATTTATACATCAACTCCAAAACAATTTTAGAAACAGATAATGAGAATGTTCCATCGGGCTTGCTTTTGAAAGTAGATTCTACTTCATATGATTTTTCAAATGCAAAAAAATGTCCAGAAAAAATAGACACCTCATTTGTTTTAAACAAAAAAAATAAAATAGCAGCTTCACTTTACAGCGAAATAAATAATTTGAAAATGATAGTTTTCACCGATCAACCTTCGGTTCATATTTATGTAGGTGGTAAAAATGATGATCTATTAATGGGTAAAGAAAATATAAAATATAAATCAAACAGTGGGATTTGTTTTGAGACTCAAAATTTTCCCGATGCTCCAAACCATAATCATTTCCCAAATTCTGTATTGAAAAAAAATGAAACCTATTTGCAAAAAACAGTTTATAAATTTGAAATTTAATTAATTATGAAAAAATTAAAATTCATAAATCTAATATTAATTTTAATAATTACCATTCTACTATTATCCAATTGTAGTAGCACTCAAACCCCAGAGTCCTCTTCATTACCGGCACCAACTTATAGTTTTGCCAAAGGGGCAGATGTGAGCTGGTTGTCTCAAATGGAAGCAACAGGATATCGATTTTACGATGCAGATGGAACTGAAAAAAACTGTTTGCAATTATTAAAAGATCGAGGATTGAATACCATTCGATTACGCGTTTTTGTAAACCCTTCAAATGACCGAATTAACGGACATTGTAGTAAAGAGGAAACGGTAACGATGGCCGTGAGAGCTAAAAACTTGGGAATGCGAGTGATGATTGATTTCCATTATAGCGATTCTTGGGCGGATCCTGGGCAACAAAACAAGCCGGCAGCCTGGGCTTCGCATTCGTTTAACACTTTATTAAGCGACGTTTACAATCATACTTTTGAAGTTTTAACCGCATTAAAAACTGCAGGTGTAACTCCGGAATGGGTACAAATAGGTAATGAAATTCCAGGCGGAATGCTTTGGCCGGAAGGAAGTTCAACTAATTTTGGTCAACTTGCGCAACTTTTAAATAAAGGTTTTGATGCCACAAAAGCCATTGATTCTAAAATAAAAGTTGTAATTCATATAGACCAAGGCAATAATAATTCAAGATTTAGATGGTTCTTTGACAATGCCAGAAATAACAATGTAAAATACGATGTAATTGGACTTTCTTACTATCCTTATTGGTTAAACAGCAATTATACAATGACCATTGCCGATCTACAAAACAATTTGAATGACATGGTAACTCGATACAATAAAGAAGTTATGGTAGTAGAAGTTGGTGGAGATTTTACCTTAGTTCAAAATACAAAAGACATGATTACGGCTACAATTAATGCGGTGAGAAATGTGCCAAATCAAAAAGGACTTGGAGTTATTTATTGGGAACCTCAAGGTGAAAAAACTTGGAGTGGCTATCAATTAAATTGTTGGCAATCAAATGGAAAGCCATCATTAGCACTAGATGCTTTTATTAATTAATGAAAAATAACATACGGAACTAATTTTATTTGGTAATTAAAAAATAAGTAGTACTTTTGCCCGGTCTTATAATAGCTATAAGACATACATAAAAATCATTAAACAAATATTGGAATGTATTTAACTAAAGAGATTAAAGAAGAAATCTTCGCTAAACACGGAGATAAAACTAACACTGGTAAGGCAGAATCGCAGATAGCACTTTTCACTTACAGAATTAGTCATTTGACAGAGCATCTGAAAAAAAATCGTCACGATTATAATACTGAACGTTCATTAGTATTATTAGTTGGTAAAAGAAGAAGTTTATTAGACTACTTAAAGAAAACAGATATAAATAGATATCGTGAGATTATTAAAGTATTGAATATTAGAAAATAATCAATAAAAAAGAGGTGCCCACGCGCCTCTTTTCGTTTTTTTAGCCCTTGGCAAATACAATAAAAAAGTTTGGTTTTTCATTGGATTATTAGCAATAACTACAACAACACAACAACTCTGTCGACAGGCAGAAACCCAATGTAAAATTAAAAAAGGAAAATTTATGATTCCACAATTATTTGTAGAAAGTATCGATTTAGGTGATGGAAGAAACATCACAATCGAGACAGGAAGATTAGCAAAACAAGCTGATGGTTCTGTAGTAGTTAGAATTGGTAAAACTGTTATTTTAGGAACAGTGGTAGCCGCAAAAAAAGCAAGTCCAGGTGTTGATTTTTTACCTTTAACGGTTGATTATCGTGAAAAATTTGCCGCAGCAGGTCGTTTTCCAGGAGGTTTCTTCAAAAGAGAAGCGCGTCCAAGTGATAGCGAAGTGCTTACAATGAGATTAGTTGACCGTGTATTACGTCCGCTTTTCCCAAGTGACTATCATGCTGAAGTGCAAGTGATGATCCAATTAATGTCACATGATGACGATGTAATGCCAGATGCGTTAGCAGGATTAGCTGCTTCAGCTGCATTAGCATTATCTGACATCCCATTTGAAACCTTAATTTCTGAAGTTAGAGTTGGTAGAATTGATGGTAAATTCATCATCAACCCATCCCGTGCTCAATTAGAATTGTCTGATATCGATATGATGATTGGAGCTTCAACTGATTCTATCGCAATGGTAGAAGGAGAAATGAAAGAAATTTCAGAAAAAGAAATGGTGGAAGCGATTAAATTTGCTCACGAACATATTAAAGTTCAAATTGCAGCTCAAGAAAGATTAGCTAAAGCGTTCGGTAAAAAAGAAGTTCGTGCCTACGAGCAAGAAAAATCTGATGAAACTATTTATGCTAAAGTTAAAGCTGCAGCATACGATAAAATCTATGCTATTGCAAGCAAAGGTTCAGCAAAACACGAACGTTCAGCAGCATTTGACGAAGTAAAAGAAGAAGTAAAAGCGTTGTTCACTGAAGAAGAATTAGCAGAAAATGGCGATTTAGTTTCTAAATATTTTTACAAAGTAAATAAAGAAGCGGTACGTAATGTAACTTTAGATTTAGGAACGCGTTTAGACGGTAGAAAAACAACTGAAATCAGACCAATTTGGTGTGAAGTTGATTATTTACCATCGGTTCACGGATCGGCATTGTTTACTCGTGGAGAAACTCAAGCATTAGCTACAGCTACTTTAGGAACTTCAAGAGAAGCAAACCAAATCGATTCTCCATCTGAACAAGGAGAAGAAAAATTCTATTTACACTATAATTTCCCACCATTCTCAACAGGTGAAGCGCGACCATTAAGAGGAACTTCAAGAAGAGAAGTTGGACACGGAAACTTGGCGCAAAGAGCATTAAAAAATATGATACCTGCAGATTGTCCTTATACGATCCGTGTGGTTTCTGAAGTATTAGAATCGAATGGTTCGTCCTCAATGGCTACAGTTTGCGCGGGAACATTATCATTAATGGATGCCGGAATTCAAATGATACGTCCTGTATCTGGAATAGCAATGGGATTAATTACTGACGGTGAACGTTTTGCAGTATTATCTGATATTTTAGGTGATGAAGATCACCTAGGAGATATGGATTTCAAAGTTACAGGAACTTCAAAAGGAATTACAGCTTGTCAAATGGACATAAAAATTGACGGATTGAAATATGAAATCATGGAGCAAGCATTAGCCCAAGCTCGTGATGGACGTTTACATATACTTGATATTTTAACAGCAACTTTACCAGCTCCAAAAGAGGATGTTAAAGACCATGCTCCTAAAATTATTACAAGAACAATTCCTGGTAACTTTATTGGTGCATTGATTGGACCTGGTGGAAAAGTAATTCAAGAATTACAAAAAGCTACTGGAACTACCATCGTAATTAATGAGGTTAATGAAGAAGGTGTTATCGAAATTTTAGGTACTGATCCTGCTGGAATAGCTGCAGTATTAGCTAAAATTGATTCTATCACTTTCAAACCTCAAATGAACGAAGCATACGAAGTGAAAGTAATTAAAATGCTTGATTTTGGTGCAGTTGTAGAATATACCTCAGCGCCAGGAAATGAAGTATTACTTCATGTATCTGAATTGGCTTGGGAACGTACTGAAAATGTTTCTGATGTGGTAAATATGGGCGATGTTTTCCAAGTTAAATACTTAGGAATTGATCCTAAAACCAAGAAAGAAAAAGTTTCTAGAAAAGCTTTATTACCAAGACCTCCTAGAGAATCTTAATATATTAGCAAATTAATTTGCGAAGTAAACCCTCAATTTATTCAGTTAAATTGAGGGTTTTAATTAATGTCAAAAATAAAATGGATTTATTGTAACTTTTTGAGAAGTTATTACGTATAACTAACTCAACACCTAAAATGAGGGCTAGAAATTATGAGACAACTTAAAATTACCAAGCAGGTTACCAATCGTGAAACCGCATCCTTAGACAAATATTTACAAGAAATTGGAAAAGTTGATTTGATTACCGCTGATGAAGAGGTAGAACTAGCACAACGAATAAAGGCGGGAGATCAAGTTGCCCTGGAAAAATTAACAAAAGCCAATTTACGTTTCGTAGTTTCGGTGGCAAAACAATACCAAAATCAAGGTTTAACCCTTCCCGATTTAATAAATGAAGGAAATTTAGGTTTGATTAAAGCAGCACAGCGTTTTGATGAAACTCGTGGATTCAAATTCATCTCTTATGCCGTTTGGTGGATTCGTCAATCTATTTTGCAAGCCTTGGCAGAACAATCTCGAATCGTTCGTTTGCCATTAAATAAAATTGGTTCCATCAATAAAATCAATAAAATGTACGCTTTGTTAGAGCAATCTAACGAAAGACCACCTACAGCTGAAGAAATTGCTAAGGAATTAGACATGACGGTAAACGACGTAAAAGAATCGATGAAAAATTCAGGTCGTCACTTGTCAATGGACGCACCTTTAGTTGAAGGAGAAGATTCTAACCTTTATGACGTATTGCGCTCAGGAGAATCTCCAAATCCAGATCGTGAATTAATTCAAGAATCATTACGTACAGAAATTGAACGTTCATTAGAAACCTTAACTCCAAGAGAAGCTGATGTGGTGCGTTTGTATTTTGGATTAGGCGATCAACACCCAATGACTTTAGAAGAAATTGGAGAAACTTTCGATTTAACTCGCGAGCGTGTTCGTCAAATTAAGGAAAAAGCAATCCGAAGATTGAAACATACTTCAAGAAGTAAAATCTTGAAAACTTATTTAGGATAAATAAATCTTAAAATGAAAACTCCGGAATCACTTTCGGAGTTTTTTTAAATTAACTACTTTTGCACAAACAACACTACTAAAATGAAAAATACACTTATTGCCCCATCCGTTCTTGCTGCCGATTTCGCTAATCTACAACGCGATATCGAAATGATAAACAACAGTCAAGCCGATTGGTTTCATATCGATATTATGGACGGTGTATTTGTTCCAAACATTTCTTTTGGAATGCCCGTTTTAGAAGCAATTACCAAACATGCAAAAAAGACAATTGACGTGCATTTAATGATTGTAGAACCTGATCGTTACATCAAAACTTTCAAAGATTTAGGCGCTGATATTTTGACCGTTCACTACGAAGCTTGTACTCATTTGCACAGAACTTTGCAAGCAATAAAAGCCGAAGGAATGAAAGCTGGGGTTGCACTAAATCCTCACACCAACATTGATTTACTTGAAGATGTAATTAACGATGTTGAATTGGTTTGCTTAATGAGTGTTAATCCTGGTTTTGGTGGACAATCATTTATAGAAAACACCTATTCAAAAATTGAGAAATTAAAGGCACTTATAAATAAAAAAGGCGCTTCAACAATTATCGAAATTGACGGAGGAGTAACCAATAAAAATGCCGTTCAATTAGTTCAATCGGGAGCTGATGTTTTGGTGGCTGGAAATTATGTTTTCAAAGCAGAAAACCCAACACAAACTATAGCAGACTTAAAAAAAATGACTACAATTTAATTTTAAAATACAATTAATAAAAAGTCCAATAACTTATTTATGATTTTATTTTATCTTGGTATTCTTCTATTAGTTTGATGGCTTTTTCTGACTGTAAAAGTTTAACTTTATAAAGTGTTGTAAGCCGATCATAAGTGTTTTTTGTTCCGCCTATTTGGATGGCTTTAAGATAATTATTTTCTGCACTTTTAAAACGTTCAAAATATTCATCTATTTTTCCTCGTGCCAAATACCCATCAATTGGTGAAAGTATCATTAATTGGTTGGCATAGTTTTGTGCTTTTTTTTCACTACCGCCAAAAAGCCCAGGAACTTGCAGATAATACTCAATCAATGCCCAACGTGCCTCTAGATGATTTGTTTTCAAGCTTATCGCTTTTTCAAATGAGTCCTTCATATCACCAATTAATCGAATGGCAACCCATTTTCCTCCAGCTTTCGATTTTAAACCTAATGCACCTCCATATTTATAATAAAAATTGGCTTCATTAGGTTTTAATTTAATTAGCAACTTATAATAGGAAATAGCTTTGTCTATAATGTTTAAATGAACTGAAATGTCACCAAGGTATTCAATAGTTTTTACATGATTAGGAGAATCTGTAAGATAGTTTTCAAAAAGTGGCTTTGCCAAGGCATATTTTTCTTGAATAAATAGCTTCTCTGCTTTCTCAAAATTGATTTGAGAGAAAGAAAATAAAGGAATTAAAAACAAAAATAAGTAGGTATTTTTCATTATAATATAACTATTACTAAAAAAAACAAAGGTAAGTTATTATATGGATTTTGTGAAAAAAAGTCCCTCCAGAAAAGTTAGGTCTAAAAAACGACATTGAGTATAATTTATAAATAATTCTAGAATTGTCATAAAAAAACCTCTAGATTTCTCTAGAGGCTTTTGGTTTAAGTGACCGCGAAGGGATTCGAACCCCCAACCCTCAGAGCCGAAATCTGATATTCTATCCAGTTGAACTACGCAGCCATTTTTTATTTAAAATAATAGATTTAAACCAATAATTTCTTAACGATTGTAGAAATGGTTTTTCCTTCAGCGGTACCGCCCAATTGTGCTGATGCAATTCCCATTACTTTTCCCATTGATGCAATTCCTGAAGCACCCGTTTCTGCTATAATTTTTGAAATTACCGCCTCTACTTCTTCTTCGCTTAATTGTGCTGGTAAGAATTTTTCTATTACTGCAATTTGAGCTAACTCTGGTTCAGCTAGATCCATACGGTTTTGTTCTGTATAGATTTTTGCACTGTCTTTTCTGGTTTTAACCAATTTTTGCAACAATTTAATTTCATCGGCCTCAGAAATTTCTTCTTTGTTACCAGAGGCTGTTTGTGCTAACAAAATTTCCGATTTAATGGCACGTAGAGCTTCCAAAGCAATAGTATCTTTTGCTCTCATGGCAGTTTTTATTTCGTCCATTAATTTTACTGATAAACTCATATTTTCTTGTAGTTAAATTGTATTATTAGTTTGATAATTGAATCGTATTGCCCCAGATGGTAGTGAAAAGCTTTTATGGACAAATTGTATTTTTTATTGGGTTTAAAAAGCGACTTTTGAAGCTCTTTTAAGACCTTATAAATAAACATTTTAGATATAAAACTTGTACCGGACAGCTGGATTAAGGCGCTACAAATTTATAGAATATAAATTGAATTCACAACAAATTGGAGAGCAGTGTATTATTGACAAAATATTATAAAAATTAAAAAAATAACCCGAATATCATTTTGATTTTCGGGTTAATTATAATTGTATATTAGAATAAATAATTAGTCTACATTGTCGTGTAAAAATGAATTATTTGTTCTTAATTGATTATCATTATTACTATCGGTTCCTAATGACGTTCTTGAATTTGGACTATTAGGTTGTGGTGTTGAAAGTTCTATTCCTGATCTTTTATAAGCAGGCTCTTTTTCATACTCGTCCACTTTAGAAGGGTTATTATGGAATTTATAATTAAATTCTTTTAACTTTCTTCTTCTTTCTTCAACAATAATTTTAGCCGATTCTTTCAATGTCATTTCCATTGGGGAAATTTCTTCTGCAATTGAATGTTGATTAGAAGTCATATCAACTTCTTTAACAGTTATATTTAATTCCTCTTCAATTGGCTCTTCAACTTGCGCTAAGTTGGGTTTTGAATTTTCCAATTTATTATCAACATCCATAAATTCTTCTAAAGAATATTTTACAATTCCATCCTGGTTTAATTCTGTCATTGGAACAAATTGTACTGGTTCGTTTACAAATATATTCTTAGTTTCTTCTGTTAATTGAAAAAGAATATCTTCACTTTTAGGATTTTCTTTTTTGTCCACAGGTATGTCGAACGAGAACGTAATTTGTTCTTCTTGTTGGAATATTGGTTGTAAAGAATTAATTTCAATTTCATTTACTTCAGGAGCTGAAAAGTAATAGTCTTCAAAGTCTGGTGCTACAATTTCAAAAGTGACTTCTAAATTTTTTAGGAATTCTGATGTTGGAACTAAATCCATATTAAAAGTTGGTGTTTCAACAGTTGGTGTTTCTAGTTCTTCTTTTTGTTTTTCGGCAACGATGTCAAATTCTTCTTCATCTTCGATTAATTCAAATACTATTTTCTCTTCATTTGTAGTAGTTTTAGTTTCAAAAGTAGAAAAATCGTAATTTGGAATTTCTTTATTATTTGATAAATCTTGAACTAATTTTTGCTCATTACCAAGGGTATGGATTATCTTTTTTGGCTCTGTATTTACAATATCATTTTGTTGTTCTATATTAAATCCAGTTGCAATAATTGTTACAGATATATCTTCTCCTAATGATTCATCATCACCAACCCCCATTATGATATTTGCATTAAATCCGGCTTCAGCTTGGATGTGGTCATTAATTTCTCCTATTTCATCAATTGTGATTTCGCTGGTTCCTGAAACGATAAGCAACAATACATTTTTGGCACCTGTAATTTTATTATCATCTAAAAGGGGAGAATCAAGAGCTGCAATAATTGCTTCTTTTGCTCTATTTTCACCACTAGCGACTGCTGATCCCATGATTGCGGTACCACTTTCTGACAATACAGTTTTAGCATCTTTTAAATCGATATTTTGAGTATAGTGATGAGTTATCACTTCAGCAATTCCTCTTGAAGCAGTTGCTAATACTTCGTCGGCTTTAGAGAAACCAGCTTTGAAACCTAAATTTCCATAAACTTCTCTTAATTTATTATTATTTATAACTATTAATGAGTCAACGTGTTTTCTTAATTTTTCAACCCCAAATAAAGCTTGTTCATATCTAACTTTGCCTTCAAATTGAAAGGGTTTTGTAACAATACCTACTGTCAAAATACCTCTTTCTTTCGCCAATTGAGCAATTACTGGCGCCGCACCTGTTCCCGTTCCTCCACCCATTCCTGCGGTAATGAAAACCATTTTGGTATTGCTATCTAACATTTTTTCAATTTCGGTAATACTTTCAATAGCAGATTGTTGTCCTACATCAGGATTTGCACCAGCGCCCAAACCTTCAGTTAGGGTAACCCCAAGTTGAATTTTGTTTGGTACAGCACTATTTTCAAGGGCTTGAGAATCGGTATTACAAACGATAAAATCAACGCCTTTGATACCTTGTTTAAACATATAGTTGATAGCGTTACTACCACCGCCACCAACTCCAATTACCTTAATTACATTTGATTGGTTTTTTGGTAAATCAAATGATATACTTCCAAAATCTGAGTTGCTCATCATAATATTGGTCTTTTAACTTTATTAATTATTCTAACTTCAATTTTTCTTGCAACAAAAAAATTGAATTCTATTATTATTCTGCGTTGTCTAAAAACTCTTTAATTTTATCGACATATTTATCAAAAAATGATTTTCTAATTTTTGTCTCGGTTGATTCTTGTTGCTTTGGCAAATCAATTTCATGTTCCATTTCAGTTTCAGTAACTTCTTCAACTTCTTTTATTGGTTCTACAGGTGCTCTATAAACGTTAACTTTTTCTGGTGCTGAAAAAGTAACTTTAATGGCACTTTGGGAATTATTATCTATTGAATTCATTACTAATCCAACTGCTGTTGCATATAATGGACTTGAAATTTCTTCATCAGAATCTCCAGCTAAATGCTCGTTTGGATATCCAATTCTTGTATCCATTCCGGTAATATATTCAACTAATTGTTTGATATGTTTTAGTTGAGCACCTCCACCGGTTAATACAATTCCAGCAATTAATTTTCTTCTTGGATCTTCATGACCGTAAGCTTTTATTTCAACAAATACTTGTTCTATTATTTCAACTACGCGTGCATGAATTATTTTAGACAAGTTTTTCAAAGAAATTTCTTTTGGTTCTCTACCTCTAAGTCCAGGAATAGAAACTATTTCATTGTCTTTATTTTCACCAGGCCATGCAGAACCAAATTTAACTTTCAACAATTCAGCTTGTTTTTCAATAATTGAACAACCTTCTTTAATGTCGTCTGTAATTACATTACCTCCAAAAGGGATAACTGCGGTGTGACGAATAATTCCATCCTTAAAAATTGCTAAATCAGTAGTTCCTCCACCAATATCAATCAATGCTACTCCAGCTTCTTTTTCTTCTTGACTCAATACTGCATCAGCAGATGCCAATGGTTCAAGGGTTAAACCAGATAATTCGATACCGGAACTTTGAATACATCTTCCAATGTTTCTAATTGATGAGGCTTGTCCTACCACCACATGAAAACTAGATTCTAGTCGGCCTCCGCACATTCCTATAGGTTCTTTTATTTCTGATTGACCATCAATTTTAAATTCTTGTGGTAAAACATGAATAATTTCTTCTCCAGGTAACATTGCTAATTTATGAACTTGATTGATTAAAATATCAATATCCTTATCACCTATTACCTCTTCAGCATTACTTCGGCTGATATAATCACTATGTTGAATACTACGAATGTGTTGTCCAGCAATACCTACTACTACGTCATTAATTTTGTATCCCGAATTTGCTTCTGCATCTTTAACTGCAAGTTGTATGGATTGTATAGTTTGTGTAATATTATCAACAACACCTCTCTTAACTCCTAGGCTTTTGGATTTTCCAACTCCAAGAATTTCCAATTTCCCATATTCATTTTTTTTACCAATCATTGCAACAATTTTGGTTGTCCCAATGTCTAATCCAACTGCGATGTTCTCTTTTTCCATAACCTATTTTTTTGTACAAACGACTTGCTGAGTAAACCTAAGATTTATAGTTTTATATTTTACTAATGAACTATCTGCTTCTGCTTTTTGAAAAAAAGCTTTATAATTTTGAAATTTTGACTCTACATTTATAGTTCTGCCAAAATCAATTTTATAATTATAATTTCTGTTTGACATAATTATCGCTCCCGTTGGCAAAATTTCAATTCCAATTATGTTTTTTTGCAAAAAATCATCGTCAAAAATGAATTTAAATAATTTAAATAAATCCTTCCTATTTTCATCATTTATTTCTCCTAAAATTAAGGGAACTCTTGCCGTAAAATTATCAGATAACGGCATTTTATTTCCTTGATAATCAAAATAAAAGGATCCATTTTTGTCAAAAACCCTTGCTATTGGCGACTTCTGTTTTACAATTGCTTTTAGCACTCCATCGATAGTTATAAACACTTCCGATTTTTCAATCATGTTATAATCATCTAGGGAATTTTCCAATTTATTCAAATCTACCTTAACTTTTTGAGGTTTTTGCACACTCTGATTTTTTTCTATTAACAATTTATTAACCGTTTCATGAGTAATAAAAAGTTGGTCATTCCCTACAAAAATTACCTCTGTTTTTTTGATTTTTCTATCTAAGTTTCGTTTTGCTGAGAAAGAAAATAAAAAAATAACAGTGACAATTATCAAAATCAATCTTGTGTTTATCCAAATATTATTTCTTTTTTCGTTTTCCATTTATAAATAAAAATGTAATGTGTTAACCTTGTAAATTATTTTTTATAAAAATTTAATAATTCCTTTTTAATTTTAGGAACTAATTCTCCAATATCTCCGGCTCCAATTGTAACAATAATTTTGGCTTCACTTTTCAAAATTTCTTCAATCAAATCTTGTTTTGAAACTACTTTTTTAGCCTCATTTTTCATTTTATCTAAAATCCAATTTGATGTAATACCCTTAATTGGTATTTCTCTGGCTGGATAAATATCTAGTAATAATACTTCGTCAAATTTTGATAAACTCTTTGCAAATCCCTCTCCAAAATCTCTTGTTCTACTAAAAAGATGTGGCTGGAAAATTGCCAGCACTTTTTGACTAGGATACAATTCTGTAATGGCTTGAAAAATTGCATCAATTTCTGTTGGATGGTGAGCATAATCATCGATGTAAACTAAATTTTTCTCTTTTATTTGATAAGAGAACCTTCTTTTTATACCTTTAAATGATTTTAAAGCTGAAGCAATATCCTCATTAGAAGTTCCAAAAGTTTTAGCCATTGCCAAAGCCATTAAAGCATTGGTTAAATTGTGTTTACCGGGCAATCCAAATTGTAAGTCAGAAATTATTTCACTTGAGGTTTGCACGTCAAATACATAATTTCCATTTTCAATTCGAACATTGTATGCTTTGTAATCGGCATTTTCGTTTACAGCTACCGTTACACCTTCAAGATTCACATTTTTTGCAATGAAAAGTTGCCTTTTATCTGAAATTTTATTCGCAAATTCTAAAAACGAAGCTTCAATTGCTTGACTGTCACCATAAATATCTAAATGATCTGCATCCATAGAAGTTACACAAGCAATATTTGGGTACAAATGCAAAAATGAACGATCAAATTCGTCGGCTTCAACTACCGTTACCGTTTTTCCGTTTCCGATTAAATTCGAGTTGTAATTTTCTACAATTCCACCTAAAAACGAAGTAACATCAGCTCCACTTTCATATAATATATGACCTAAAATACTTGATGTAGTGGTTTTTCCATGAGTTCCTGCTACTGCAAAACAAAAAGTATCTTTAGTAATTAATCCTAAAATTTCTGCTCTTTTTTTAACAACATATTCTCTTTCCAGAAAATAATTCCATTGAGAATGAGTAGTTGGAACCGCTGGAGTAATTACTACTAATGTGTTTTCAACATAATATTCTATTGGAATAAGGCCAATATCATCTTTATAATGTATGTCGATTCCGCTTTCTATTAATTCATTTGTAAGTTCAGTTTCAGTTTTATCATATCCAGATACATTTTTTCCAATGGACTTGAAATAGCGAGCTAAGGCACTCATACCGATTCCTCCGATTCCAATAAAATAGACGTTATGTATTTGGTTTAAGTTCATTTAGTTTTTTATTTATTTTTTTTTTAATGGCAATTTCAATTCAAAATCTTACTTTTTACTTTTGCCATTGAATTTTGCTTTTCATTTCTTTATTAGTTTCACAATTTCATCTACTATATCTTTTGTGGCCTTTTCTTTAGCTAACTTTTTAATATTCTCAGAAAGTTGTTTTTGCAAATTTTCATTAGTTACTAAATCGCTAAAAACAGAATTAAAATTTTCATTCAATTCACTTTCTTTAATCATTAATGCCCCTTTTTTATCCATTATCGATTTTGCATTTTTTGTTTGATGGTCTTCAGCAACATTTGGTGACGGAATAAAAATTACTGGTTTTCCGACTATACTCAACTCAGATACCGATGACGCACCTGCTCTAGAAATTACAAAGTCTGAGGCTGCATAAACTAAATCCATACGATCTAAAAAAGCGAAAACCTGTATAGAATCGGAATTGTATTTTTTATATTCATCCAAATAAAATTTACCACATTGCCATATAATCTGGATGTTTTGAGAAACAAAAAAATCAAGTTCTTTTTCAATTAATTGGTTCACTGTTCTTGCTCCCAAGCTTCCTCCTAAAATTAAAAGTGTTTTTTTTGAAGAATCCAAATTGTAATATTTAATAGCTTCTTCTCGTTTATTTTCAATGTCAATAATATCCTGTCGAACTGGATTTCCAGTGAGAATCATCTTTTCTCTTGGAAAAAACCGATCTAAATTATCATAAGCAACACAAATCTTATTAGCCCTTTTACTTAATAATTTATTAGTAATTCCAGGATAGGAATTTTGCTCTTGTATTAATGTTGGAATATTAAATAGGTTTGCCATTTGTAAAAGTGGACCTGATGCAAATCCTCCTGTACCAATAACAATATCTGGCTTAAAATTCTTAATTATTACTATTGATTTCAATAGACTAAATATTAATTTTATTGGAAATACTAAATTTTGTAATGTCAATTTTCTTTGTAAACCAGATATCCAAAGCCCTTTAATAGAATACCCCGCTTGTGGGACTTTTTGCATTTCCATTTTATCTTGAGCGCCAACAAATAAAAATTGTGCTTTAGGAAAACGCGATTTTAATTCATTTGCAATAGCAATAGCTGGGTAAATATGCCCCCCTGTTCCGCCACCGCTAATTATGAATCTAAAAACTCCCATTTAATTATTTTTTTTTATTATTGGTTCTAATGGATTTGAAGTTACTTCTTCAATAGAATAATTTTCATTTTGTTCAATTGCTTCTTGCTCAAGTGCATTTTCTTTTTCAATTTGCTCATCAATTAATTTCTGTAAAATCTGTTCTCTTTTTTCAGCTTCATTGACCTCCAAAGCAATTTCTTCTTCTTTTTTGGTTACACTAATAATTATTCCAAGTGACACACAAGTCATCCAAATTGAGCTACCACCACTACTTATTAATGGCAATGTTTGACCGGTAACCGGCAATAGTTCAACTGCTACGCCCATATTTATCAAGGCTTGAAAAATCATTGGAAAACCGAGTCCGACGACCACCAATTTTCCGAATAAGGTATTTGCTTTATGAGCAGCAACAATAAATCTAAAAAAGAGTAGCAGATATAATGTAAGTACTAATAGTCCACCGATAAGTCCATATTCTTCTAAAATAATTGCATAGATAAAGTCGGAAGAGGATTGCGGAAGTACATTTTTTTGAACGCTTTTTCCTGGGCCTAATCCATAAATTCCTCCAGTAGCAATAGCTATTTTGGCGTTCTTAATTTGATAATCATCTTCTCCTGGTTTATTTGAGGTGTAATTTTCAATTCTACTTGACCAAGTACCAACTCTATTAAAAAATTTAGAATCAGGAAAAGCTTTAGATAATATTACAAAAAATAATAGAAAAACAATACCCGATCCTATTATGATTCCAATATATTTTATAGGATAATTTCCAACAAAAGTTAACATTATCACCATTGCAAAAATGAGTGCAGTCGTAGAAAAATTAGCTGGTAAAATAAGCGCTAAAGTTATAAATACTGGAATCCATAAATCTAAAAATGAAGACTTAAAAGTAATTGGTTCATCCGTTTTTCGGGATAGATATCTTGCGACAAAAATCATCAAAATTACGAATGCGAAAGTCGATGTTTGAAAAGTAATTCCAATAAAAGGCACTTTAATCCATCGGCTTGCATTAGCTCCAGCTATAACGGTTCCTTTCAACAGGGTATAGGTTAATAA
Source organism: Flavobacteriaceae bacterium (assembly GCA_009926065.1). Classification (GTDB taxonomy): domain Bacteria; phylum Bacteroidota; class Bacteroidia; order Flavobacteriales; family Flavobacteriaceae; genus Flavobacterium. The sequence goes on along the minus strand of RFPP01000012.1, from coordinate 7,112 downwards.
AATCCAAACTATTGGCAAAGCAATTTTTGAAATTGGTCTGAAATAGTGATATGGAATTTTGTGAACGCCGTAAATTATGAGAAAACCCATAAAAATATGAGCTAAATGAGTTAGTAAATAACTTATTGTATTTCCGTCTCCGCCGTTCATGAAAGCCAAATTACTACTCGCACTAAAAACTGGCATAAAGGAAAATAAAGCCAATAGGGCCACAAATGTCCATATTACTTTATCTCCTTTTATATTGTTTATTAGTTCTTTCAAAACTGATTTTTAATTTTTGATATAAAATTTATAATAATAAACTCATATTTTTTCATTTTAAGCTGATTCTAATAATTAAATCTGAAATCTGAAATCTTAATTCTAAAATCATAAATTATTACAAATGTTGCACTGCATTTTTAAATTGATTTCCTCTATCCTCATAATTTTCAAATAAATCAAAACTTGCACAAGCTGGAGACAGAAGCACGGTATCTCCTTTTTCTGCTAATTTTTGAGCCATTATCACCGCATCATTCATATTGGTAACTTCAATCATCATCTCCACTATATTTCCAAATGAATCGATAATTTTTTTATTATCAACCCCTAAACAAATAATTGCTTTCACTTTTTCGTGAACCAAAGACATCAATTCTGAATAATCATTTCCTTTATCTACTCCCCCTACAATCCAAACAGTGGGTGTATTCATGCTATCCAAAGCAAAGAAAGTTGCATTAACATTAGTCGCTTTTGAATCGTTAATATATTGTACATTTTGGATTTTAAGTACTTTTTCTAAACGGTGTTCCACTCCTTGAAAATTGGACAAACTTTCACGTATGGTTTGTTTACGAATTTGCATCAATTTCGCTACCGAAGTTGCCGCCATTGCGTTTTTCATGTTGTGTTTTCCTTCTAATGCAATGTACTGTGTTTCCATTACAAATTCTTCTTGATTGATGTTAATTTCCATAATATTATGTTTTAAAAATGCTCCATTTTCTACTTTTTTAGAGATTGAAAATGGAATTAATTGTGCTTTTGTTTTATTTGTTTTAAACCAATTATTCATCGCTTCATCATCTGAATCATAAATCAAAAAATCATCTGTTGTTTGATTCATTGTAATTCTAAATTTTGAAGCTATATAATTCTCATAATTATATTCATACCGATCTAAATGATCTGGACTAATATTAGTGATAATTGCAATTTCAGGCTTGTAATTAATGATGCCATCCAATTGAAAACTACTTAATTCCAAAACATAGACATCGTAATTGTCTTCTGCTACTTGCCAAGCAAAGCTTTTTCCAATATTTCCTCCTAGTCCAACATTTAGTCCTGCCGATTTTAGCAAATGATAGGTTAGCATTGTGGTTGTCGTTTTACCATTACTACCTGTAATACCAATGGTTTTTGCATTTGTAAAAGGGGCAGCAAACTCAATTTCAGAAATTACTGGGATCTTTTTTGCAACAAGCGATTTTACAATCGGAGCTTTATCCGGAATTCCAGGGCTTTTCATCACCACATCAGCATTAAGAATTAACTCTTGAGTGTGCTTTTCTTCTTCCCAAAATATTTTATATTTATTAAGAACGTCCTTATAATTTTGTTTTATTTTTCCAAAATCAGAAACAAAAACATCATATCCTTTTTTCTTTCCTAAAATTGCAGTTCCTACTCCACTTTCGCCACCACCAAGTATGACTAATCTCATAATTATCTTAATTTCAGAGTTACTATTGAAAGAATGGCCAATAATATTCCAACAATCCAAAATCGGGTAACTATTTTACTTTCGTGATATCCCTTTTTCTGATAGTGATGGTGAAGAGGAGACATTAAAAATATTCGTCTTCCTTCTCCAAATCGTTTTTTTGTATATTTAAAATAAGCTACTTGAAGAACCACTGAAAAATTCTCAGCTAAGAAAATTCCACACAATAATGGAATTAGCATTTCTTTTCGAACTGAAATTGCCAAAACAGCAATTATTCCTCCTATTGTTAAACTCCCGGTATCACCCATGAATACTGAAGCGGGATAGGAATTATACCATAAAAATCCTACTAATGCCCCTATAAAAGCGGCAATAAAAACAGTCATTTCTCCTGAATCTGGGATATACATAATGTTCAAATAATTTGAAAAAACGATATTACCGGAAACAAAGGTGAATATGGCTAATGCGAGTACAGAAATGGCAGAAGTTCCCGCGGCTAATCCGTCAATTCCATCTGTTAAATTAGCTCCGTTAGAAACTGCTGTAATAATAAATATTACAAATGGTATAAAAATTAACCACGCCAATTTTTCATAACCTTCTCCAGTCCATGCAAGTATTTCCGCATAATCAAATTCATTATTTTTAAAAAATGGAATTGTAGTTGCGGTAGATTTTTCTTCAATAGGTGTTTGTTGAATTGTATTTTCTACTTGTATTATTGGGGCTTTAAAATTATTTTCCTTTCTTATGGTTACATCAGGATGTAAATACAAAACAGAACCTACAATTATTCCTAATCCAACTTGACCAAAAACTTTGAAAATTCCTTTTAATCCTTCTTTATCTTTTTTGAATATTTTGATGTAATCGTCAATAAAACCAATAATTCCCATCCAGATTGTTGTTATTATTAATAGGATGATATAGATGTTATTCAATTTTGTTAATAATAAAACTGGGATTAATGTGGCAATAATTATAATTAATCCACCCATTGTTGGTGTTCCTGCTTTTTGAGATTGTCCTTCAAGACCTAGTTCACGAACTGTTTCTCCAACTTGTTGGTTTCTCAAAAAATTGATTATTCGTTTTCCAAAAATGGTAGAAATTAATAATGATAATATCAAAGCTAATGCGGATCTAAAAGTTATGTATTGAAACACTCCCGTTCCTGGAATATTCATTACCTTATTTAGGTATTCAAATAAATAGTACAACATAATTTATTAAATTTGGTAATTTGATTATTCGTTTATCTTTAACTTTATTTTCCTAGTTGATCTAACATTTCATTTACAATTTTCATATCATCAAAATCATAGCGAACTCCATTAATTTCCTGATAAGTTTCATGCCCTTTACCTGCAATTAGAATAATATCATTCGCTTGAGCTAATTGACAAGCCGTTTTTATAGCCTGCTTTCTATCTAAAATTGAAATTGATTTTTTATAGTTTTGAGAAGCTACCCCAGCTTCCATTTCTTCAATTATTATTTCTGGTTTTTCAGTTCTCGGGTTATCAGAAGTTATAATAATTTTATTACTTAATTCAGATGCAATTCTTGCCATAATTGGTCTTTTGGCTTTATCTCTATCACCACCACAACCTATCACCGTGATTAATTGTTCGTTATTAGTTCGGATATCATTTATGGTTTTTAATACGTTTTCTAGAGCATCTGGAGTATGAGCATAATCTACTATTGCTGTAATATTACCATTTGAAATAATGTATTGAAATCTGCCAGACACACTTTCCAATTCGGATAATAATCGAAGTACTTCTAATGGTTCCATACCTAATTCAACTGCTGTTCCATATATTGCAAGCAAATTGTAGGCGTTAAATGTTCCTATCAATCGAACCCAAACTTCATTACCGTTTATTTTTAATAATAACCCATTTAATTGATTTTCAATAATTTGAGCTTTATAATCAGCAATTGATTTTAGAGCATAAGTACGTTTTTTTGCAATTGTATTTTGTAACATAACTGAACCATTTTTATCATCAATATTTGTAAACGCAAATGCCGTTTTTGGTAATTGATCGAAAAATGATTTTTTAACATCTCGGTACTCTGAAAATGAAGAATGATAATCTAAATGATCGTGAGACAAATTGGTGAAAACCCCACCTGTAAAATATAGGCCTTCTGTTCTTTTTTGATGAATTCCGTGAGAACTAACTTCCATAAAACAATATTCAACTCCTAAGTTTACCATTTCATTCAAATATTGATTTATTGAAATAGAATCTGGAGTTGTGTGAGTGGCCATATATTCAGTAGTATCAACAACAACTTTAACTGTAGAAATCAAACCTGATTTATAACCTGATTTTTGAAATAATTGATATAATAAGGACGCAATTGTTGTTTTACCGTTAGTTCCTGTAATTCCTATCAATTTTAATTTTTCTGAAGGATTATGAAAATAATTAGCGGCCATTATAGCCATTGCCTTATTTGTATCTTTAACTTTTATATAAGTTATTCCAGAAACAATTATTTCAGGTAATTTTTCACAAATAATTGTAATTGCTCCATTATTTATTGCAGTTTCTATAAAATTATGACCGTCAGAAATTGTTCCACAAATGGCAATAAAGACATCCTTTTGGGATACTTTTCTGGAATCAAATTCAATTTTTCCAATAGCAATATCTGTTGAACCATATACTGCTTCAATGGCTACTTTCCAAAGTATGTCTTTTAAATTAATCACGATAATTCTAATATTATAATGGTATTGTTATTTATAGTATATCCTGGATTTAAAGATTGCTTTTTAACCTTTCCTACTCCAATAACTTTTACTTTAACTTTTAAATTTTCTAATAATGCAATAGCATCCATACCTGCCATTCCTTTTAGGTTTGGAATTACATTTCTTTTTTCTTGTAATTTTGTGAAATAATCAGAATAGTTTTTTTCTTGATTTCTATTTTTCAATTCTAAATTTTTGACTACGTTTCTTGTTGGAGAATCTGTAAATATTTTTTGGGCAATTCTTGTAAAAACTGGTCCGGCCACATCTGCACCATAATATTGATTTGTTGATGTATCTGGTTTATGTACTACTACAATGCATGAGTATTTTGGTTTATCTGCTGGAAAATAACCAACAAATGATGAAATATAATGTTTGTCGGCACCACCATTTAATGCATAATTAGCTTGAGCAGTCCCTGTTTTTCCAGCAAATGTGAAATCTTTAGAATAAAGATCTTTAGCGGTTCCACGCTTAACAACGTTTTCAAGTACAGCTCTTAATTTTAATAAAGTAACATCAGAACAAATCTTAGGATTCATTACTATTTTATCAAATTTTTTGATAGTTTTATTCCATTCTTTAATTTCAGAAACAAATTGTGGTTTTACCATTTCTCCATTATTTGCCACAGAATTATAGAAGGTTAATGTTTGTAATGGTGTGATGGAAACTTCGTAACCAAATGCCATAGAAGGCAAAGACATAGGCGACCAATATTTATCAGTTGGTTGAGGAACTCTTGGAATTCCTTCCCCTTTTATTGACAATCCTAATGGTTTATTTAATCCAAAAGAATTCAAATGATTCACAAATTGTTTAGGATTATTTTTGTAATTATTATATACTGCTTGAACTAAAACGGTATTCGAAGACTTTTCAAATCCTTTTCCCAAAGAAATAATTCCATAACCTCCATCATGAGAATCTTTTACTTTTCTTCCGGCTATCATCATTATTCCACCATTAGTATTGTAAACGGTACTAGTATCCACTTTTTTGTCTTCCAAGAGTGCCATCATATCCGCCAATTTGTAGGTAGAACCAGGTTCGTGAGATTCTTGAATTGCATAATTAGTAGTTTCAGCATATGTATTATCTGCAATTTTTCCCAAATTTGAAATTGCTTTAACATATCCTGTTTTGGTTTCCATAACTACCACGCAGCCATGTTCTGCTTTATATTTTATGAGTTGATCCATCAAGGCATGGTGTGCAATATCTTGTATGTAGACATCCAGTGTAGATATTATATCATAACCATCTTGTGGTTCTACCTCATTTACATCACGAATAGGTTTCCATTGTCCTTTTGCGATTTTTTGTTTTAAAACCTTTCCGTCTTTTCCATTTAAGTATTTTCGGAAAGCCCACTCTATTCCTTTACCATCAGGTTTACCTTCAGGTGTAATTCGCTCATAACCAATAGTTCTAGAAGCTATTTCACCTATTGGATGTTTTCTTATCACTTGTTGATCAATAATAATTCCCCCTCTGTAAATTCCTAATTTGAAAAGTGGAAATTTTTTTATTTTAATATATTCAGTGTAGCTTAAATTTTTAGCCAACAAGTAAAATCTATTTCCACTGCTTCTTGCTTTTGTTAATTCTGAATGAAAATAATAACTTGGTTTGTTGAATAATACTGCTAAAGAATCCGATAAAGGTTTTATATACTTTTGAAAATCTTTATCACTAGGTGCTAAAGCATCAAAACGAATATTGTAATTAGGAATTGAGGTAGCCAATAAACTTCCGTCCGAAGAATAAATATTTCCTTTATTTGCTGGAATAACAAAGTTTTGAATAGAATGTTTATTCGCCAATTTACGTAATGACTCTCCCTCTACCCATTGGATATTTGTAATTTTTAATACAATTGCAAACGCCATAAAAAAGATGACAACTGCAACCACATAAATTCTTAGGGTAATATTTTTATTATTCTCTACCATAGAGTTTTGAAAAATCCTTTTTCTTCTTTTTTCTTTACTATTACTTTAACAGGAGGAACTGATGCTGGCAAAATTCCTTTTACTGCCATTTTTTGAGTTACCGTAGATTCCATTTTCAATTTCATTAATTCAGAGCGGCGATCAACAAATTCTGAACGCAGCTCTTTTACTTCTCCCGATAATTGAACTATTTTAAATACTTTTTGATCTACATTATTATTGTTTGCAATCATTATTATAGCGAGTAGAATCAAAAAAACAATGAAACGCCAATTTTTAGTTGCATTTGCTTCTTCGTTTATTAAAAATCTTGCTTTTAATATGCTGTAAACACCATTTTTCATTTTTTTTCCGCTATTCTCAATTTTGCACTTCGTGCTCTATTGTTGCTTTTTATTTCTTGAAAGTCAGGAACTATTAATTTTCCAATTGTTTTAAAAGGAACCGAAAAATTTCCGAAAAAATCGCGTTCAGGTTCGCCCTCAAACATTCCGTTTTTCATAATTCTTTTTACCAATCTGTCTTCCAATGAATGGTATGAAATGATACTTAATCTTCCACCTGGCTTCAAAATTTCTAGAGATTGCTCTAAAAATTCCTTCAAAACCTCCATTTCTTGGTTGACTTCAATTCGTATTGCTTGATACATTTGAGCCAATAT
>RFPP01000011.1 GCA_009926065.1 Flavobacteriaceae bacterium | reverse complement strand
TTGTAGCGGACAGCGCGACCGAGTTTAGCACACATTGCTTTGTAAACTAAAAACAACTAAACGAGGGCACGCCATAAGGAAGAATTATTTTTTTATTATTTTTGTATAATTAATATTTCCCTCAATGTTATTATTTACATCTTTAATTCTGATATTATTATCAATTATATTAATAATCTATAATTGGAAACTAAATAAGAACGCTTGTTTTATTGGGCTATTTTTCTTTTTGGTTGCGATTTATGGACTAACTCATTATTTAACTGTTTATGGTAAGTCTGCTTTTTGGTTAGCTTTGTTTTTTAATACTGTTTCTCCGTTTATGTTACTTTCTGGTCCCTTTTTTTATTTTTATATAAGAGGTACTTTGAATGACAGTCAAGGATTAAAAAGAGTAGATTATTTACATTTCATTCCAGCAATAGTTCATTTTTTTGGAATTTCTACTTATTTATTTACTCCTTTTAGTTACAAGAAAGAAGTTGCCCAACTGATTATTGATAATTTTGATGTTATTAAGTCTATTAAAGTAAATTTATTTTTTAATTATAAATTTAATTTTATTTTTAGATTATTTCACTTGTTTTCTTATGCAGTTTTTTCTGGGTTTTTATTATGGAATTTTTCAAAATCGAAAACGAATCAAATACATATCCCTAAAAACCAGTTAAAAGTTACTTATAGATGGCTTGTTTTATTAGTTATTTTGGTTTTATTTTTAGTTATTAATTTTCTAATTTTAACTTTATTTTTTATTAAATATTCAGGAAATCAATTACTACAAAATACCATAATTGTTAATATCACAACTGGGATTACTTTTACAATTTTGGCCATTGGCATTTTATTTTTTCCTGAAATTTTGTATGGTTTACCAAATAATAAAAATGCAAATTTAAAAAGGAAGTTCAAAAGAATAAATCAAATGAATATTTTACAAAATGAAGAAGATAATGAGCCTTTCTATGAATTAGCTTCTAAAATAAGGACATATTTAGATGAAGAAAAACCATTTACAAACCCTAATTTTTCAATTTCTGATATAGCATTAGAGATGAAAGTTCCACATCATCATGTTTCTTATTGTATCAATAATATATTTAAAATGAAATTCACCAAATTAAGAACTGAACTTAGAGTTGATTATACTAAGAAACTGTTACAGGATACTCTTCATTCTAATATTACCATAGATGGCATTGCACAAATGGCAGGATTTAATTCTAGATCAAGTTTTTATAATGCTTTTAAGGAAGTAACTGGGAAAACACCTATAGAATTTTTAAATTCTATTAATTAATTTTTTTTCTACCTTTTTTGATTATTGTTTTATTATAATAAAAGTGCTCCTTCTATTTTGTTGATGAAGTTCTTCTGAGCAGATTATTCCATCTTTACAATTATTGACCAATTTATTTTCACCATATCCTACAGCTTTTAATCTATTTGGATTTATTCCATTTTTAACTAGATAATCAAGTGTGGCCTTTGCTCTTTTTTCTGATAAAGTTTGATTTAGTTTTGACGATTGTCTACTGTCTGTATGTGAACCAATCTCAATTATTACATTCGGATATTTATTTAAATAGGTTAACACTTTGTCTAATTCAATTTTAGCATCAGGTCTGATTGTATATTTTCCTAGGTCAAAATAGATCTTATTTAATTTCAATAAATCATTTAAATCATCACCAATTTTGTTTGGAATTTTAATTTCTTTTATTGAAATATTTTTTTCCAAATTGTCTTTTTTTAATTCGATTTTTACTAGTTCATCCTCAAACCCTTCTTTTTTTACTGAAATAGTATAAATTTTATTAGTTTTTAATTGATCAAAAGAGAATGAACCATTAGAATCTGACATTATAGTTGCAATTGGTTTTTGGTTTTCAAATAATTTCAATTCTACATTTGATATGAACTGGTTTGTTTCATTATTTATAACGGAACCTTTGATGTTTTTAATTTCATCTTTTTTGATCGAAACATCAAAAGAATAAATGTCATCATCTCCTTTCCCCCCTGGTTTGTTACTTGTGAAAAATCCATTTGTCATTTCGTTATTTATAATAAGTCCAAAATCGTCAAAAGGACTATTTAGATCATCTCCTAATGAAATAACATCAGCATTAGGGTCTTTTAAATCAATCGAATATAAATCAAATCCTCCCATTCCAGCACGCCCATCAGAAGCAAAAATTAAGGTATTATCTTCAGTAATAAAAGGATAGGAATCTCTACCTTCTGTGTTTATTTTATCGCCTAAATTTTCAATTATTCCAAAAGTTCCATCTTCTAAAATACTTACTCTAAATAGGTCTGATTCTCCATATTTAGTTAAATTATCTGAAGCAAAATATAAAAATTTTCCATCTGGACTAAATGCAGGATGAGCAATTCTAACTTCATCGTTTAACCCTAATTGGATTGGACCTTTATTTACCCATTTATTATTCTCCAATATTGATTTATACAATGTAAACCCACCATTTACTAATTTATAACTTGAATTTTTAACTAATTGATTTTGAGTATAATACATTGATTTATTGTCCTTACTAAATACAGGTGTATCTTCATGGTATATAGAATAGTTAACTTTAGAAAAGAGCTTAGGTTTACTAAATTCACCATTTGAAGATTTTGAGGATTGAAATAAATTGGCTCTATATTGATTTGTTCTTTCGTTTAAAGTGTTATTTAATACATTATTATATGTGCTAGAGAAAACTAAGTTTCCGTTATATAATGAAGGTCCGTAATCTGAAAATTTACTGTTAATGTTTATGTTTTTAATATTTGTAAATACAAATTTTGATTCGCTAACTATATTTGAATTTAACAACAAAGCTCTTTTTTCATTTGGATTTTGATTTTTATAAATGTCAAATTGTTCTTTTGCTTCTTTTAATTTACCAACAGTTTTTAGTGTAAGTGCAAATTTATAGCGTTCTTCCCCACCCATATCATTAGAAAACTGTGACAATTTTGAATACCATATGTTTGCTTGTTCATAATTGGCATTATAATAATTAGCATTAGCTAATTTTTTAACAATTTCAGGAGTAACATTTCCTTTATCTACATTTTGTTTATAGATTTTTATAGCTTCAAAATAGTTTTGATTGTTGTAATCCAAATCTGCTTTTTTTATTTCACTTGTTTGTGAGAATAAGAAAACCGGAGTAACTATTAAAAGTAAAATTATAATATTATTTTTCATGATATTTTATTTTAAAAGAATCTTGGAGTTTCAATTTTTTTATTGTTTTCAAATAAATCAAATTGTAGGAAAATTTCATGAGAACCACTGTTAAAATTACTTAATCTGGTTGTTTCTCTATCATATCCATATCCAATAAATAATTTATCATTTATTTGAAATCCTGCCATTGCACTTAATGAAGCACTTAATCTATAAGCTGCTCCTAATGTAAATCTTTCATTAAATAAAAAATTACCCGAGAGGTCTAGCTGAATAGGAGATCCCGAAACAATTTTTGAAATATATGCAGGTTTAAATTTTATATTATTACTTAAATTGAATACTTTACCACCAATAAAATAAATATGATTACGTTGATTTACCTCCGAACTAGAAAGGTCATCGTATCTTTTTGTATCTAATAACATTGGTATTGAAATTCCAAAATATCCTGTTTTATTATATAGGTAGAAACCACCACCAATATTAGGTGAAAATCTATTTACAATATTATTTTGTAAAATTAATTCTCCTTGGTTGTATTGATTTAACTTAGAATAATCAACATTTATAAGATTACCTGTTGTTTTTAATCCAAATGCTAATCGATAATCATTATCAAAGAAAATTGTGTATGATAAATCAACAGAAATTTGAGTTTCATCACTTGGTCCAATTCTATCGTTAATAATTGAAAATCCGTAACCTAAATTACTAGCATTTATTGGTTTGTTAAATGTAAAATTTATTGTTTGTGGAGCGCCTTCTATTCCTACCCACTGTGCTCTATATAATCCATAAACACTTGTAAAACCTTTAGATCCAGCATAAGCAGGATTGACAAGAGTTGGATTGTACATGTATTGAGTATATTGAGGCTCCTGCTGAGATTGAGCACTTATACTTAATAAAATTAAAATTATACTTATAAATATTTTTTTCATGTTTTTTATATTTTAAGGGCTATTCAATTATCTATTTAAATACAAATAGCCAGAACGTTCTTTAGTATTTCCATTATTAGTATATCGAAGTATATAAAAATAGGTTCCAATTGGTAACTGATCATCTTTTTTAATAGTAATTCTTCCTTCAGATATTCCCTTAAAGAATTTTCCATTTTGACCATATCCATCAGCTTCATATACCAAGACTCCCCAGCGATTAAAAATTGTTAAGTTATTATCTGGAAAATTTTGAATATTTCTGATTACAAACACATCATTTTCGCCATTACTATTTGGTGTAACAGCATTAAAAACTTCTAAATCATCTTCAGATGGAGAATTATTATTTACTTCTAAATAATCCGGAATTCCATTTCCATTTGAGTCATTAGGATTATTAATATTATCACCCATTTCGTCACCATTCGACAAACCATCATTATCACAATCTCCATTTAAAAAAGCTGCAGATAATGGCATAGTAATGTTTATAGGATTTGATTCACATGGATTTTTTGGATTTGTTCCATCAATAATTTCTTGACCATTAGTAACCCCATCACCATCACAATCTAAAACTGACCATGTTGCATATACAGCACTGCTTATTGGGGGAGTATTTGTATAAGAACATGCGTCTCCTGGATTTGTCCCATTTAAAACTTCAGTGCCATTACTTTCGCCATCTTGATCACAATCATTTGAGGCAAAATCCAAACAAGAACCAACCGTTATAGTTACAGTAGCGGTATCGCAATTAGTTGGATTCAACACTTCACATATTCTATAAGTTACCGAGTAATTTCCTGCTGGTGTACCAGGTGCAATAGTAATAGTTCCGTTAGGATTTAAAGTAAAACCGTTAGGCACGGTCACACCTGATAATACTACTTGACTTGGAACTACAGGAACACCGTTTAAAGTATCATTAGTTAATACACTAGCCGTTGTAGCTCCGGTATAACCATTTACTGGTCCGAAAGTGTCAGTAATTGCGCACAAAGGTATAAAAACCGTTACTGTTGATCCAGTTGTTGTACATGTATTGTCTGAAGTGGAACGCACTTTTAAGGTATAATTTCCTGCAGCAACACCAGTAAATGTTGGACTTGCTTGGTAGGTTGTACCGTTAATGCTGTATTCCACACCTGATTGAGTGGTAAATACGATTGTTCCGGTTGTAGTGGCACATGTTGGTTGCGCAGTTACACTTCCTGTTGGGGTAGAAAGAGTACAATTATCATTATCTAAAATGGTTACAATTCCAGAACCATCTAAAATAGAGGCATTTATTGAATTTGATAGAGTAATATTAAATGTTTCTGTTGGTTCAAACGTCAAATCATCTATAATTTGAATACTGAAACTAGCTGATGTCTGACCAGCCAAAAAAGTGAGTGTTCCAGTAATTGTAGTATAATCTGACCCATTAGTTGCAGTATTGTTTGAAGTTGAAAAATTTACTGTAATATTTTGGGAACTAGAAGCTGATAATGAAACGGTTATTAATAAACTCCCTACATTTTCATTAACTGTATAATCATTGATGCTAATAGATGGAAAGCTTGCCAAATAAGCATTTAATGCATCTAAAATTCCTGAGGTTGCTGCATTACCGGTTACTTCTCCGGGAGTAGAAGAGGTAGGAATAGGTAATGTTTGGCCATTGAAAGTTAAACCAATATAAGTTAATGTTGTAATATTATATGTTGCACTTCCATTAGAAGAATTAGTAGCTAGTGAAGCACCCGATGTTGGAACAAAAACAGGTGTTGTAATATTATTTCCACTTGGGGCTCTCCATTTTATAAAACCAGGAATACTATGTTGAATCCCAGAAAAATCTGTAATTAGAACTGTTCCAGGTATGTCATTACCTTGTGCTACAAAAATAAATTGAGGTGAATTTTGTGTAAATTGAACATTCGTCCATCCTAAGGAATTTAAATAGCGCGAATTCGAAGAAACATTATTTGCTGTATTATCACCTACAAAACCATTTGAAAATGGTACTGAAATATTATTCTGTGCGAAAGTGAAATTAGTTTGTAGAAATAAAAATAAAATTAATACAAATAATTTTATAAATTTCTGTAAGGATTGTATACTAATCATAATGAGGGATTATTTAGTATTGTTTAACTTTTAATTTTTTACAAAATAAATGTTTTTTTAAAATATAAACAGAATTTAATTTGGATTAATTGTCTAATTTTTTTAAAAAATGGACACTGTATTGAGTTAATAAAATTAAAAAAATAATCATAATTACTGATATTTAATTAAAATAACAGTTTTTAACTTCTGATTTTTTGAACTTCTAGTTTCAACTATTCAATTGGTTCAAAATTTGAAATTGATATATTTTTTAAATGAGTGATTGGTTTATTTTACTGTTTTACTAAAAAAAAAATTAAACAAAATGAATATTTTTAATATAATTAATTTTATGAAATAATTAATCAATCCAATTTAAATAGCCTTTTTATAGTGGCTTTATTTTTTTCGAATTATGCTGAATGAAACACGATGAATAGTGAGAAAATGATATTGAAATGTTGCTTTTAAAATAGATAAAATTAGTAAATAATTAATTTTTTTATTTCTTTCTTTCTTTCTTTCTTGACCTCAGACAACCACCATTAAACAAAGGTATTTAATATATAAAATAAAAAACGGCTAAAATTACTTTAGTGATTTTTGGAGCCACTGTTAGCGATATTGAGGTTTTTGGTACGACAGTGGGCGATGAGGGGTTCGAACCCCCGACCCCCTCGGTGTAAACGAGGTGCTCTGAACCAGCTGAGCTAATCGCCCTAAATTGGGTTTGCAAATATAAGTCACTTTTCGATATTTGCAAATTATTTTTATAATATTTATAATATTTCTGCAACTACAAATGTACTTCCGCCAATGTAAATAAAATCGTTGTGAGATGCATTTTTAGTTGCGTTTTCATAAGCTTCTGAAACTGAATTGTATACTTTTCCAATCAATCCAAATTTTTTAGATTTTGTCTCAAGTACCTTTGCGTCTAGTCCTCTGGGAATATTAGGTTTGCAAAAATAATAAATTGCTTTTTTTGGAAATAATGTAAGTATTTCATTCAAATCTTTGTCATTTACTACTCCAAAAACGAAATGCAAAGTGTCAAATTTTTCTTTTTTAATTTGGTTTAATACTATTTTCAAACCATGTTTATTGTGCGCTGTATCGCAAATGGTTTTTGGATTGCAATTTAATTGTTGCCACCTTCCTTGAAGCCCAGTGTTTTTTACAACATTTAAAAACCCGAACTTTATATCAGTTTCTGTAATTTCAAACCCCGGAATTGAATTTAATAATCTTAAAGTTTGTATTGCCGTTTTCTTATTAGAAATTTGATAATCACCTTTTAAATCGGAGGGATAGTCATTAGTAACGGTATCGGATGCAAAATAAATTTCAGAATGAGTTGTATTAACTTTAGCTATAAAAACTGGTTTTGTTTCCAAAGTATATTCACCAATAACTACCGGAATATTTTTTTTTATAATTCCCGCTTTTTCTCTTGCAATTGCTTCAAGAGTGTTTCCTAAAAACTGAACGTGGTCTTTTCCAATATTGGTAATCACTGAAATCAATGGGGTAATTATATTGGTAGAATCCAATCGACCTCCTAATCCCACTTCAATAATTGCTATGTCTACTTTTTGTTTTTTGAAATATTCAAATGCCAATCCAACTGTCATTTCAAAAAAACTCAACTCATTTGCCTTAAAGAAATCAATATTTTTTTCTATAAATTCACAAACAAATTCTTCAGAGATTTCAATTCCGTTGATTTTGATTCGCTCCCGAAAATCTCTTAAATGAGGCGAGGTATACAAACCTACTTTATATCCTGCTTCATGCAAAACAGAAGCGAGTAGGTGTGATGTGGATCCTTTTCCGTTTGTTCCAGCAACATGAATAAATTTTAAATCTTTTTCAGGTTTCCCTAAATAATCAGACAATAATATGCTATTCGTTAAATCTTCCTTATATGCGGATGCACCTTGTTGCTGGTACATAGGAAGTTGGTTGAACATCCAATTTAAAGTTTCCTGATAGTTCATTAAATCTTGAAAAGTTAAATAATTTGAGAATTATTGACCCAATTTAAAATTGATAGTAATATATCCGATTTGTGTTTCTGGAGCCTCAGTGTCAGGCTGCCATTTATAAGATTTTGCTGTAGCATACGCTGCGTCTAACAAGCATTGACTTGTATTATCAGTACCTTTTGAATATTTAGCAGCTATTACATTTCCGTTTCTATTTACCTTTATCTGTACTACAACTGTACCGTATTCATTACATTTTTGTTGCTGTTTACTACTTGAGCTTAGTTTTCTGCCGTCCAATTTCCAATTTCCATTGCCAGATCCTTTGCCCGACCCACTTCCTGTTCCATAACCGCTTCCTGTTCCTAACCCTTCACCAGAACCATTTCCACCTCCAGAACCCGTTCCACTTCCACCACCGCCGTTGTACCCTTTGGAGTTGGTATCGCCATTAGATTTCCCTTTATTTCCAGCCGTTTTATCGTTTCCGTCTCCTTCTTTATTTGATCCGTTTAATAAATTTGACAAGGCATCAGATGTCGATTTTGATGGTTTAGGTACTTGTTTTACAACCGGTTTATCTTCTTCTTTCTTTTCGATTTTAGGATCTGATTTTTTTACTTTCACAATGGCAGGAGCTTCTTCATTTTCAGCAACTACGATTTCTTTTTCTTCAACAGGAGCTTCAACAATTTCTTCCGGAGCAGCAGTTACGACCTCTTTAGAATCATATTTTTCTCCCGATCCAAAATCACTATCTCCAAAATTTACTGCGATTTCTCCACCGCCACCGCCGCCTTCCATTTCAGGAAGTGGTAAGCTGTCGCTAAATTTCAAAAAGAAAAACAATAAAAAAAGTAATACAAAACTTGACGAAGTAATGATTATAGATTTTTTTTCTTGTTCAGTTTGAAATAATTTCATTGTTAGTTAAATTGAAACATTAAGATAATACAATTATTAAAACGAAAAAGCAAACAAAAAATTGTTACTTTCTTCTAGTAAATTACACCAACTGTTTTAAAGCAATTTCAAATGCTGTAGCGCTAATATTAGTTTTTGAATTATTTATAGAATGTGCTTTTGCAATAGCATTTTTAATTGTATTTGAAGTATCGTTAAAAATAGATTCATCGGTCATTTGGACTTTTTTCTCCATAAAATAAGCAAATACTCTCGCCATTCCACAATTTGAAATAAAGTCGGGAATCAAGCTAATTTTTTGATCTACTTGTTCCATGATTGAGCCAAAAAATATTTCTTTATCAGCAAATGGTACATTGGCACCACATGAAATCACTTCTAATCCTGAAGCGATCATGTAATCAATTTGTTGTTGAGTGACTAATCTTGATGCGGCACAAGGAGTGAAAATTTCTGCGCCAATGGTCCAAATTTTTTCATTGATTTCGTCAAAAGGGATCATATTATCGGCAACTAATTTATTACCGTCTTTATTTAAGAATAAAGTTCTAATTTCTTCAAATGTAAATCCGTCTTCATTGATAAGACCACCATCTCTATCGATGATTCCAATAACTTTTGCGCCCATTTCTGCCAAGTAAAATGCAGCTGCTGAACCTACATTTCCAAATCCTTGAACAATTGCTTTTTTACCTTTTACATCACCTCCGTAAATTGTGTAAAAATGTCGAACTGCTTCTGCTACTCCATAACCAGTAATCATGTCGGCAACAGTATATTTTCGATTAACATCTGGTGAAAAAACAGGATTTTCAATCACCTTCACAACACCTTGTCTTAATTGCCCAATTCTATTGATTTTATCCGCTTCACTAGGTTTGAAATGACCATTAAATACTCCTTCTTGAGGATGCCAAACGCCACATTCTTCTGTCATTGGGATGACTTCGTGAATTTCATCTACATTTAAATCACCGCCAGTGCCATAATAACTTTTTAATAAAGGTGAAACGGCTTTGTACCATCGCTGTAATACCCCTTTTTTTCTGGGATCATTAGGGTCAAAATTAATTCCTGATTTTGCTCCGCCTATTGCAGGTCCAGATACAGAAAATTTAACTTCCATAGTTTTAGCCAACGATAAAACTTCGTTCATATCCAACCCTTTTCTCATTCTTGTACCACCACCAGCAGCGCCACCTCGCAATGAATTAATTACCGTCCAACCTTCAGCTTCCGTTTCTTGATCTTTCCAGTTAAAAATAATTTCAGGTTCTTTATTTTCGAATTTTTTAAGTAGATCTTTCATTCATTTTTCCTTTTTAGAATTGCAAATATAGGCAACTTTAATTTTTTATAGTATTATTTTGGATTGTATATTTTTCCGGAACTATGGTCTTTTAATGCTCCCGTAACACTACACAATGTATTGATTTCATTTCTTAATTTTAAAACTCCTAATAAACCAAATATTAGTGCTTCCTTAAATTCAATTATTTTCTTTTCAGGAATAATTATAGAAGTTTCCATTAAATAAAATTGAATTCTGCTTATTAAAAATTCATTATAGGCACCCCCACCGGTAATCAATAATTTGGATTTTTTATTGGACAAAGTCAATCCAATTTGATAAGCAATATGTTCTGTGAATGTTGCTAATTTATCCTCAATTGAAATTTTATATCTTTCAATTATTGGTAAAACGACTTCTTTTACAAATTCAAATCCTAATGATTTTGGGCGACTTAAATTGTAAAATT
Source organism: Flavobacteriaceae bacterium (assembly GCA_009926065.1). Classification (GTDB taxonomy): domain Bacteria; phylum Bacteroidota; class Bacteroidia; order Flavobacteriales; family Flavobacteriaceae; genus Flavobacterium. The sequence continues at coordinate 43,696 of RFPP01000011.1, read as the reverse complement.
CTAGACGATTCAATTCGGTTAATAATTCGGAGTTAATTTTCCCAGATCTTGAAATTGTTCCTTTTTCATCATATTCTAAACCTAATTTATTGGCATAAAAATTCAAAACGGTATTCACTGGAGAAATATCAAAAGCAATTCTTTTTCCATTTTCCTCAAAGGAAATATTTGAAAAACCACCTAAATTCAAACAATAAGTCACTTCGGAAAATAATAATCGGTCGCCAATTGGTACTAATGGCGCACCTTGACCACCCATATTAACATCTTGAATTCTAAAATCACAAACAACTTTTTGGTTACAAATGGTTGCTATCTCTGCTAAGTTACCTATTTGTAAAGTAATTCCATTTTTTGGTTGATGTAAAATGGTATGTCCGTGAGAACAAACTGCATCAATTGATTCGATTTTATTATTTGAAATAAACTCAGAAATAATATTTCCTAATAATTGAGTGTACTTTTTGTTTAATTGTTGTAATTCTGTTTCAGTAAATCCAACAGCAATTTTTAATATGTCTTTCCATTCTTGGCTGTAGCCAATAGTTTCAGATTCAAGGATTTTGAAATTCCATTTTCCATTAGTTATTTCAAAATTAAGATGAGCTAAATCAATGCCATCAAGCGAAGTTCCTGACATTACCCCAATAATGTTATATTTTTCTTGAATCATCTGCTAAAATTAATAAATCATTTTGAGAATATGATAATTTAGAAGTATATTTGTTTGCATTTTTTATATTAATCACAATTATTATTCCCTATTATGGATTTTAAACTTACAGAAGAGCATTTAATGATTCAACAAGCAGCTAGAGATTTTGCTAAAATGGAATTGTTACCAGGCGTAATTGAAAGAGATGAACATTCAAAGTTTCCAACTGAGCAAGTCAAGATGATGGCTGAACTTGGATTTATGGGAATGATGGTTGACCCAAAATATGGGGGTTCTGGTTTAGATAGTATTTCCTATATTCTAGCAATTACTGAAATTTCAAAAATTGATGCCTCTGCTGCAGTAATAATGTCTGTAAATAATTCTTTGGTTTGTGCAGGAATTGAAAAATATTGTAATGAAGAACAAAAACAAAAATATTTAGTTCCACTTGCAAAAGGAGAGGTTATAGGGGCATTTTGTTTGTCTGAGCCTGAAGCGGGTTCTGATGCAACCTCACAAAAAACAACAGCAATTGACAAAGGAGACCACTATTTATTAAATGGAACAAAAAACTGGATTACCAACGGAAGTTCGGCATCAATTTATATTGTTATAGCTCAAACAGATATTGAAAAAGGACATAAAGGAATCAATGCTTTTATTGTTGAAAAAGGTTGGGCTGGTTTCGAAATTGGACCAAAAGAAAAGAAAATGGGAATTCGAGGTTCCGATACACATTCCTTAATGTTTACTGATGTTAAGGTTCCTAAAGAAAATAGAATAGGTGAAGACGGTTTCGGATTTAATTTTGCTATGGCAGTTTTAAATGGAGGTCGAATTGGAATTGCTTCTCAAGCTTTAGGAATTGCAAAAGGAGCTTATGAATTGGCTTTGCAATATGCTCAGGATAGAAAAGCCTTTGGTAAAGAAATTTTTAAACACCAAGCAATTGCTTTTAAATTAGCCGATATGGCTACTCAAATTTCTGCTGCTGAAATGTTGGTGTTAAAAGCTGCAGCTGAAAAAGATGCAGGACAAGATATTTCTCAATCGGGAGCTATGGCCAAATTATTTGCCTCTCAAACAGCAATGGATACAACAATTGAGGCGGTTCAAATTCATGGGGGTAACGGCTATGTTGCAGAATACCATGTAGAGAGAATGATGCGTGATGCTAAAATCACCCAAATTTATGAAGGTACTTCTGAAATTCAACGTATTGTTATTTCAAGATCGTTGTTAGCATAATAATTAGTTATTTATAAAAAAAAGTCCTCAAACCATCTGGTTTTGGGACTTTTTTTATTTTAGTTTACTATTATTTATTCTATAATTATTTTTTTAGTAAGATTATCTCCCTTACTCCTAATAGATATCAAATAAATACCTTTCATGGTGTCATTCATGGTGATAATTTGATTTAAATTACTATTGTTTATATATTCTTTTTCAAATACAATTCGTCCAGTTGTATCATATATTACTATAGAATAATCATCTAAAATTGATTTTAATTGAATATCAAAAATTCCTTTATTTGGATTAGGAACTATAGAAAAATTATTTGTAAAAAAAGTATTTGTACTTAATACATCAGTTAAAAACTGACTTGATATTGTATTGTAATAAGCAAGCATTCTAGTTGCTTGACCAGCAGTAAACATATACATACAAGCATCATTTGTATAATCCATGTAGTTAACTGTTAAAGTGTTTACGCCACATTGTAATGTAGCTCCAGCTGCTGGACAACCATATACAGCTGTGCTTGAAGGTGGAGTGTCGCAAACTCGATCTCCTTGTGTATTACAATTTGAATTAGTACAACCTGCGAATGTGTGATCCAAATTAAAAAAATGTCCTAATTCATGTGTTAAGGTTCTACCTAAATTATAAGGTGATCTTGGAACAAAACCAGGGCAACCAGCTCCTTTTCCAAAGGCACTATTTGAAATAACTACGGTTTGACCATTAGATGGAGAACCTCCTAATGGCGAATATCCCAATAGATTTTGACCTGCATTTCTACAAACTAAGTTCATATATCCACTCCAATTTCCATCAGAGTCAGCTCCTCCTAAAAAATTAGTACCAAAAGTTACTGCTAAATCACCATTTACTAAATTTGATCCTGCGGGATGATTTTGGTTTGCCAATACAAATCGCACATCCAAGCTTCCTGTATTTACTCCTGGATAATTACTTCTTGCAGTTGTCCACTGAGAAATATCTTGATTTAAACCATTATAATCTAAATTCAATATATCAACTTGGGTTTGAGCTAAAGCTCTTAAACATGCTGTTGGCGTTGTTGCATCAGGAAAATGAACAGCAACTGGAATTATTATTGTAGCATTTGTACTAGCTGTAGTGTTGGAGTTTCTCTGTAATTTTGCCAATTCAATTTCAAACTTAGCCTGAAGGTTTAAGTAGTTTTGTCTTGCAATAGGATCGTTCATTATTTGTTCCATTTTTTGTTCCATTCCACAAGTTCTGTTTTGTGAAAAACCAAATTGAACAATTAAAAATGCAATTAGTAATTTGAGTTTCATATATTTTAATTTAGACCTCGAAAATAACAATTATTTTTAATAAATTTCAACATAATTTAATTACTTTAATAAATTAAAAAAAAAGTCCTAAAACAAATGTTATTAGGACTTTTTAATTAAAATATATTTGGATATTATTTTGCCAATGTCATTTCATCCACAATGTGTTTTGCACCCGAGTATTTTTCAATAACCCATAATACATAACGAATATCAACATTAATAGTTCGCTGTAATTTTGGATCAAAAATAACATCGCCAGCCATCGCTTCAATATTACCATCAAATGCCAATCCAATTAATTCGCCTTTTCCATTCAATACAGGCGAACCTGAATTTCCACCCGTAATATCATTATCAGTTAAGAAATTTACGTGAAGCGAACCGTCTTTATCAGCAAAACGACCATAATCTTTGTTTTTGTTCATTTCCAATACACGAACAGGTAAATCAAATTCTTCATCACCTTTCTTGTATTTTTTAACCTGACCGTCTAAAGTGGTGTAGTTATTAATCTTAGCATCATTTCTTTTATCTGCAGGTAAAGAACGAACTTTTCCATAAGTTAAACGCAATGTAGAATTTGCATCTGGATATTTAATAGTTCCAATTTTTGATTCTCTTAAACCTTCAACTAATAAACGGAATGCAGCTCCATAATCATTTTGTGCTTTTGCAATAGCATCCGATTTGTAGTTCATATGAGTAACTAAATCATTTGAAAGTAAGTACAAAGGATCATTTGCCAAAACAGCATCACTTGGGTAGTCTAAAAATGCTTTTACTTTATCTAAAGAAGTTAAAACACTCATTTCAAATGCAGCATTTACAAATTTGGAATAATCGTAATTACAGTCTTTTCCAATTTTTTCTACCAATGGAGCAATTCCATATCCAACAGATTTTGTAGCATATAATTTTAATTGAGCTGTCAATATATCTTTTTCAGCAGGTAGGTAAGAATCCTTGAAGAAACCATCAGCCATTTCAACAATTTTAGGAGCCATTGTTGCACGTTTAGCAGCATCTGCTTTTGCATAAGCATCCAATTGTCTTCCTAAAGTACGACCAATTGTTCCATAAGAAGAAGTTCTCATTAACTGTTGTAGGTAATTATCGTGACGCGATTTTTCATTCGTCAACGCGTAGTATGCATTTATTGTAGCTACAACATTACCATATTTAGCTTTATTCTGTGCTTTATTTGCCCATTTATTGAATTTTGCTTCTTGTGCAGCTTTCGCTTTTGATGTTTCAAATTTGCTTAAAGCATCAATCATCCCTTGACGGTTTTTCCAATAATTAGCAGTTGAAGCAAATTTTGAAGCATAAACTAAACGGATTGCAGCACTTTGATCCATGTATTTTTTCATGTTGTCCATACCCGTTTTTGCTCCTTCAACCCAAGCAGGATAAGCAAATTTTACGTTTTGCTCAATTCCACCAGCTGGCATCCAACGGTTTGTTCTTCCAGGGTATCCTAAAATCATAGCGTAATCACCTTCTTTTACTCCGTTTAAGTTTACAGGTAAATAGTGTTTTGGACTTAACGGAACGTTTGAAGTAGAATAGTCTGCAGGATTTCCGTCTTTATCAGCATAAATTCTAAACATTGAGAAATCGGCAGTGTGACGTGGCCATTCCCAGTTGTCAGTATCACCACCAAATTTTCCTAGACTTTCAGGTGGAGTTCCCACCAAACGAACGTCTTTGTAATCTTGGTAAACAAAATAGTAATATTCATTTCCTTGAAAAAACGAACGGACAGAAACAATGTATTTCCCGCCTTGATTGTTTTCTTTTTCAATCGCTGCAATTTCTTGATTAATGGCTTTTTCTCTTTCTGCCTCAGTCATTTTATCATTTACTTTGGCTAAAATTCTTTTGGTACAATCGTCCATACGAACGAAAAAACGAACGTACAAGCTAGAAGGTTTCATTTCTGAAGCTCTATTTGCAGCCCAATAACCGTCTTTCAAATAGTTTTTTTCGGCAGTAGATAATTCAGCAATTGCATCATATCCGCAGTGGTGATTGGTTAATACCAAACCGTCTTTCGAAATAACTTCAGCAGTACAACCTCCATTAAATTGAACAATTGCATCTTTCAAACTGTGGTTATTGATACTGTAAATTTCTTCAGCAGTCAATTGTAACCCCATTTTTTGCATATCTCGGTGATTCAAACGCTCAATGAACATTAAAAACCACATTCCTTCATCGGCTTTAACAGTCGAAGGAATCAATAAAACCCCAATAATTAGGGATAAAATAAATTTTTTCATATTTAATTAGTTTTTTTTAGGAACTGCGAATATAAATCATTTTCATTATTTTATTGTTAATCGTTGTTTAAAAAAGTAATGAATTTCAATTTTCGTTTTTATCCTTTGGGCGAATGGCCGGGCTATCCGCTATATCCGCGTGATTGCTTCGTCGTTCCTCCTTGCAATCACAAGGGATGCCGCTGCTATCCCTATCGCGATTTTGTAGTAATCATTACGTCATTTGGCGTAATGTTAAATTCTGTCATTGTGAGGCACGAAGCAATCTCATCACAATTTCACAATTAGATGATTTTTAATGTGCACGGATTACAAATCAGTGCTATCGAAGTTAAATTTATAAAATGAATCTGCGTTTACGAAGAAGAAAATTAGAATGTTTAATATCATAAAATTTTCTTCCGACAAGGAATACGCAAACATAAGTGTTGGAATAGTAAAAAAAGTCAAAATTCTGAAAATATATACCTCTCTTATTTTATCTATTAGATTTAGTAAAACTGTAATTAAAGTAAAAATTGACAAAAAGGCACAAATTCCAATAGAAAAAACAAAAATCATCCAAATACTGAAAATATTATCGACGAAGGAATCATTTAATTTCGAAAAACATAAAACCCATAAAAGTTGCATTAAAAAGCTTATAGCTCCACTTAATAAAAACGTGAATAAAATATTCTTAATAATTCTTTCGGAAAGGCTATTTGTCATATAAAAATTATCTTTTTTGATTTAGAACGCTTGTTATTGTTGGAAACTTTTGTATTCTCTCCAAAGTAGTTAATGGACTCCAATAAGGAAAGATTGTCACTATATATTACTGTATTTATTTCAAATATAGTGTTTTTAATTGTTTCACGTTTGGCACTAAGAGAGAATTTTGCTTAAATTTCAATTTCAATTTTAACTTTACCGCCAAATCCTTTTTCAACAATATCATACAACGTTTTTAGGGTTAAGTTGCTTCCGTTATTTTCAATTCTGGATATATATTCTCGTTTTTTTTCAATGCGTTCGGCAAGTTGAGCTTGAGTTAAATGTTTTTCTTCTCGCGCTTTTTTTAACTGTAACCCAATTTTGAAACCGCCAAAATCTCGTTCTAATTCATCTCGTCTTTCTGTTCCTTTAACTCCGTAAACAGTGTCTTTAATTTCTTTCCAACTTTTAGTTTCCATTTTCTTTTAATTTATCTTTATAATACTGTTCCATTAAGCGCAATGCTTTTTCAATTTCGTTTTTAGGTGTTTTTTGTGTTTTCTTTTGAAAACCGTTTAATAATATGACAAGATTCCCATTGTCAAAAAAACAAAAAACCCGCCAAATATTAGATGAAAGTTGAATTCTTGCTTCATAAAGTCCATTTGTGCTTTCTATATGTTTTAAATAATTGGACGGAACTCTTTCAAGAGTTTCTATTGCTTCAATAATTTTATAGATTTTATCCTGAACTTTTTGTGGCTGATTTTTGAAAAAATCCTCAAAATAATTTTTATAGGCGATTACTTGGCGTACTTTCCTTTTACAAAGGTAACTTAAAAGTTACAAAATACAACGTAAACAAGTTATAAAGTTCATAGCAGGAATATTGTATTTATCATTCGCGTGAGGGATGGTAGTGAAAATCCTCTGTGGAACAAAGTGCAACAGAGATTTTAGCGAACAGCCCGACCGAGTTTAACGCGAAATTACTTCTTTGCTCGAAATGCAATGAACGAGGGCACGCCCAAATTTAACTTCTCAATTTATTAACTTTTGCAAAAACAAATAACCTTATGATAAAATAAAAAGCACGATAAATTAACACGACAATAGGAATTTTGTCAAAACTAAAAATGAAAAATAAAATAAAAATTCCATTAGTAGTAATAAGTGACGTTCACCTCGGAACCTACGGATGTCAAGCTACCGAATTACTCCAATATTTAAAATCTATTCAACCAAAAACTTTAGTTCTAAACGGCGATATCATTGACATGTGGAACTTTTCGAAAAGTTATTTTCCGCCTGCACACATGAATGTTTTACGACACATTATTAAAATGTCGGCCAACGGTACTCGATTAATTTACATCACCGGAAATCACGATGAAGTATTGCGAAAATATTCTGATTTAATTTTGGGCAAATTCGAATTGGTTGACAAACTAGTTCTAGAATTAGATGGGAAAAAAGCATGGATTTTCCATGGTGATGTATTCGATTCATCCACACAAGGATATGCAAAAATATTAGCAAAAATAGGTGGGAAAGGTTACGATTTATTGATATTAATCAATAGTTTCTTGAATTGGATAATGGTATTATTGGGAAAAGAAAAGCGAAGTTTCTCCAAGAAAGTGAAAGACAGCGTTAAAAAAGCAGTTTCGTTTATTACCAATTTTGAAGTTACAGCAGCAGAAATTGCCATCGATAAAAAGTACGATTATGTAGTTTGTGGTCACATTCATAAACCTCAAATGAGATTTGTCAGCAACGAAAACGGATCGGTTTTGTATTTAAACAGTGGCGATTGGGTGGAAAACCTTACCGCATTAGAATATAAAAATGCTGAATGGAGCATTTATGAATACAAAAAGGAACATTACCTAAATTCTGAAGCAAACGAAGAATTAGTTCCTGAAGATTATGCTTCAAAAATCCTCTCCTAATTTAGATTTAATTTACAAATGAAAATATTCTACGCAATACAAGCAACGGGCAACGGTCATATAAGTAGGGCGGTTCAGTTGTATCCCTATTTGAAAAAATTTGGCACAGTCGACTTTTTTATGAGTGGTAACAATGCCAGTCTGAATGTTGATATTCCAATAAAATATAAAAGTAAAGGTTGTAGTTTGCATTACACCAAATGTGGTGGTTTGGATTATTGGGAAACTGCTAAAAACATCAACCCTGTACAAATGTATCGAGATGCAAAGTCACTTCCATTATCGAACTACGACGTAGTAATTAACGATTTTGATTCGGTTACGGCCTTGGCAGCAAGACTTCAAAATGTGAAATCGGTTCAGTTTGGACACCAGGCAAGTTTTAAATCGAAGTTGACCCCGCGGTCAGAAAATAATAACTTAATGGGGGAGTTGGTTTTGCAAAAATATGCTCCTGCAAATAAATATATTGGACTACATTTTAAAGAATACGATACTTTTATTCATCCTCCTATTATTAAAGAGGATATTGTAAATGCTACTCCCACCGACTTAAAACACATTTCTGTTTACCTGCCTTCTTTTGATAAAGAGTGTTTGCAAACCGCTTTTAATAAAGTGTGCGACGTTCAATTTCATTGGTTTTTAGGCGATGTTAAAGAACAATATACCATTGGGAATATCTCGTATTTTCCGGTAAACCAAAAGCTTTTCAATGATAGTTTAATTTCTAGTCATGGAATTATAACTGGAGGTGGATTTGAAACTCCAGCTGAAGCATTGTACTTAAATAAAAAGGTACTTAGCATTCCTATTCAAAACCATTACGAACAAGAATGTAATGCTGCGGCCTTGAAATTATTGGGAATTCCGGTACTAAGTAAAGTGGGGGATCACTTTCATGTTGAAATTGAAAATTGGCTGAATGGTAAAATTGTATATCCAAAAATTGAGGCCAACGATATTCCTAAAACACTGCAATATTTGTTTGATACTTTTAATGAATAATAAAAAAAAGCCATCCTTAGATGGCTTTTTAATTTATAGGTTATGACTGTTTTCAGGAACGTCATCCTCCCTATTTAGCATGTTCCAAAGTTTGTCTTTTAACTCCGTTAGTCCTTGTTGTGCAACGGATGAAATGAACAAATAGGGGGTTCCTGCAAACTCTTTATCCAATTCAGTTTTTAGCTCGGCTTTAAGTTCGTCGTCCAACATATCGCATTTTGAAATCACAACGATGCGTTCTTTGTCCAACATTTCGGGATTGTATTTTGTCAATTCATTAACTAAAATATTATATTCTTCCTTAATATTTGGAGTGTCAACAGGGATTAAAAACAACAACGTTGAATTTCTTTCGATGTGACGTAAAAAGTAATGGCCCAATCCTTTTCCTTCAGCCGCACCTTCTATAATTCCCGGGATATCAGCAATTACAAACGATTGAAAATCACGGTATGCCACAATTCCAAGATTTGGCTTTAAAGTGGTAAACGGGTAATCGGCAATTTTTGGTTTTGCTGAGGTTAAAACAGAAAGCAAAGTCGATTTTCCAGCATTGGGAAAACCTACCAATCCTACATCAGCAAGGACTTTTAATTCTAAAATAATATCAATTTCAGTAGAAGGTAAACCAGGTTGAGAATACCTAGGCGTTTGATTTGTAGAGCTTCTAAAATGCCAGTTTCCTAAACCGCCTTTACCTCCAACAGCTACTATTTTTTTCTCGCCGTGTTCAGTAATTTCGAATAATATTTCGTTGGTTTCTTTATCACGAACTACCGTTCCTAGTGGTACCTCGATATATTTATCTTCACCATCTGCACCAGTACTTCTATCAGAACCTCCGTCTCCACCATGACCGGCTTTTATATGTTTGGTAAATTTTAAATGAAATAATGTCCAAAGGCTTTTGTTTCCAACAAGATATACGTGTCCTCCTCGACCACCATCTCCACCATCAGGGCCACCTTTTTCAATAAATTTTTCTCTATGCAAATGGGTAGAACCCTTTCCGCCTTTACCAGAGGAAACATATATTTTTACGTAATCTACGAAATTTCCTTCAGTCATTTTTTTTATTATAAATAGGTAGTAATATAAAGTTATAATTTATCAATTACAGTGCTTAATCTTTGAGTAATTTCCTCAATAGAACCAATTCCATTTACAGCATAAAATTTATTTTGATTACTGTAAAAGTTAATTAAAGGAGCAGTTTTTTCATTATATTCTAGATAACGATTTCGAATTTTTTCTTCATCTTGATCGTCAACGCGTCCACTTGTTTTTCCTCTTTCTAAGAGTCTTTTAATTAATATTTCGTCATTTGCTTCCAATGAAATCGTAGCAGTGATATTCCAATTTTTGTTAGCTAAAAAATCATCTAATGCCTTCGCTTGTGCTATAGTTCTTGGAAATCCATCAAACAAAAACCCCTCAGTATTTAGATTTTTTTCGACAGTATCTTCTAACATTTTTATGGTTACTTCATCAGGAACTAAATCTCCTTTATCCATGTAACTTTTGGCTAATTTACCTAAGTCAGTTTCGTTTTTAATGTTGTATCTAAATATATCACCAGTTGATAAATGAGTTAGATTGTATTTTTCTTTTAAAAATTCTGCTTGGGTTCCCTTTCCAGCCCCTGGCTTTCCAAATAAGACAATGTTAATCATGATTAAATGTTTGTTGTATTTGTAGTTTTTTTTTATTTTAATTGATAAACTTCTGATAAATTTCTTCCTAAACCATCATAGTCTAATCCATAACCGACGATGAATTTATTTGGAATTCGAATTCCAATGTAATCTATCTTCAAATCTTTTTTATAGGCTTCTGGTTTGAAAAATAATGTAGCAATTTTAAAATGTTTCACATTTTGTTTTTTAAATAACACTTTCAATTCTGCTACGGTATTTCCTGTGTCTACTATATCTTCAATTACAATTACCGTTCTTCCAGTTAAATCTTGGTTTAGACCTATTAATTGTTTTACTTGATTTGTTGAAGAAGTTCCATGGTATGAGGCTAATTTGATAAAACTAACTTCACAAGGTTTTTTATAATGTTTCATAAAATCAGAAACAACCATGAAGGAACCGTTTAAAACACCAATAAAAATAGGAATTTCATCAGCAAAATCAGCCTCTACTTGAGACGCCATTGATGCAATTGCAAAATCTATCTCTTCAGCAGAAATAAATGGAATAAATTGCTTATCGTGTAGTTGAATCAATTTTCTATGTTTTTTTAAGCTGCAAAGATATAGAATTCACATTTTACAAATCATAATGTGACAATTTTTTATTTTCTGAAACAAAATAATTAAAAAACAGAAATTTTAATAATTTCTACTATAATATGTTAAAAACTTTTAAACTAATTTGTATTTTTGATGTCAAAGTGATATAAATATCAATTTGCTATGGCATCATTAGACCAACATACCGGTGTTTTAGGACAAAAAAATGCAAAGCATTTATTAAGGAGAGCTACTTTTGTATATCAAAGATCTTTAATAGATCAATATGCATTATTAACACCAAATCAGGCATTAAATTTATTGTTTTCAACAAGTGCTCCATTGGTAAATTTGCCGTATGATCCTATTCCAACAACTGCTCCGGACGGTTTTTGGACAGAATCTACCGCTTTGCCTACATCTTTTGCTGGTCAATCAAGAAAAGGCGCAATTGTAGCAGGCTGGTGGTGGTACAATGCAATAAACAGCCCTAATTTAAAATATAAATTATCTCATTTTTTATCAACTTGTTTTACCACTGAAATAGATGCTTCGTCATCCGCAACCGATTTTTATGATTACATCCGATTGCTATTATTTTATTCTTATGGGAATTACAAAACCCTAGCTAAAAAAATGACATTGAATAATAACATGTTGTATTATTTGAATAACACTTCCAATATAAAAACGGCACCAAATGAGAATTATGCTAGAGAGTTTTTTGAACTCTTTACCATCGGTAAAGGACCACAGATAGGAGTTGGAAATTATACTACTTATACTGAAGCTGATGTTGTGCAAGCAGCCAGAGTTTTAACGGGTTTTAGGAGAATGAGTAATAGATCTGTTATTGATCCAGAAACCTCTTTGCCTAAGGGATATAATGTTTTTTCATTACATCACACTAGTCCAAAAACGTTTAGTAGTGCCTTTAATAATACCGTTATTTCCGCAGCTACAAATGATGTAGGAATGGACACAGAGTTAAATGATTTTGTCAATATGGTTTTTAACCAACAAGCAACTGCCAAAAATATTTGTCGCAAAATGTATACTTATTTTGTGAAAGGAAACATTACTCCTGAAGTTGAGACAGATATAATTACGCCGTTAGCTCAAGATTTATATAATAATGGTTATGAAATTGCTCCAATTATTAGAAAATTATTAGAAAGTAAGCATTTTTATGATTTGGATGATTCCGATTCTACCAATGAAACCATTGGCGGAATGATAAAATCTCCTTTGAATCAGCTTTCTGAAATTTGTACTTTCTTAAAAGCTACAATTTCAGATCCTAATACCAGCGCCTACAATTATTATTATCAATTTTGGACCCTTTTTGTATACAATAGCTTTTTCATGGGTTCTAACATGATGTTGTTTAATCCTGAAAATGTTGCCGGTCATCCAGCATATCATCAAGCGCCAGGATATGATAAAAATTGGATCTCAGCATCCAATTTAATTTCAAGATATCGTTTAGGAGAATCTTTGTTGGATGGGTTTAATAGAATAAGTGGAAATGTAACAATAATCTCCAAAATTAATATATCAAATGTGGTTAGATATGGAAATATTATTACAGTACCAAGTGACCCATTTATTTTAACCTCGGAATTGTGTAATGCCCTTTTTGGTCAAAATCCAGATACTAATCGGGTTAATTATTTTATGAGTACTTTTTTATTACAAGGAATGGCAAATTTCTATTGGACAAACGCTTGGGATGAATATGTGGCAACCGGAGTAAATACTGTTGTAGAATCAAGATTGAAATTATTGGTAACAAATATTTTGAGAGCTCCTGAATCTCAAATGTTTTAAAACAATTTTATATGAAAAGAAGGAACTTTATTCAGTTAACCGCATCCGCATCCGCATTATCGCTATTGCCAACGGAAGTATTTGCTCTTTTTAAATCGGCAGGAATGACTACTTGCCCAAATGTGAATGCAAAAAAAATAGTATTGGTTCAATTATCTGGTGCAAATGATGGTTTGAACACGGTAGTTCCTTTAAATCAGTATGATACTTATGCAGCTTTGCGACCAAACATAAAATTAAATAATGTAGGACAAACTAACGGGGTGATTAATTTAGACACTACATTGCCTTTGGCAAATCAAATTGGCCTTCACCCAGCACTAACTGGATTTAAAAGCTTGTATGATCGAGGATTAATGAGAGTAGTTCAAGGTGTTGGATATCCTTCTCAAGATAAATCACACTTTAAATCTACCGATTTATGGTTAACCGGTGGTGACGGAACTTCTGCCAATAACAATATCGAAAGTGGTTGGATTGGTAGATTTTTAGAAAATTATTATAGCAATTTCTTAACCGCTAGTTTTCCTTTAGGAATACAATTAGGTAGTAGCGATAACTCTTTAGGTTTTCATGGAGAAGTTGAACACGGAATGTCAATAAATATAAATGGGCAAGATCCTGCTGGTTTTTACTCAGTTTTAAATGGATTGGGAGGGGCACCCCCAACTTCAATCCCTAATTCTGAATACGGAGATTTAATCCGATTTATATTAGCCAGCGATGCTGAAACAAATTTATATGCTCAAAGCATTTCAACAGCATTTAATAGAGGAATAAATTCAGCAGGTGTTACTTATCCATCAACAAGTTTGGCTAATCAGTTAAAAACAGTTGCGAAATTTATATCTGGAGGTTTACAAACTAAGGTATATTTAGTGAAAATAGGTGGTTTTGATACCCATGATATTCAAGTTGCTTCAAATACTACTACTCATTTGGGAACGCATGCCAATCTTTTGACACAAGTTTCAGAATCTATAAATGCGTTTATTACCGATTTAATTAATCAGGATTTAGGTGATGATGTTATCGCAGTACCATTTTCTGAGTTTGGAAGAAAAGCCGGAGAAAACGGTAATTTAGGAACTGATCACGGAGAAATTGCTCCGATGTTTGTTTTTGGAAAATCCATAAATCCTGGAGTTTCAGGAACAAATATTAATCTTTCCGAGGCGGTACTTGCAAATAATTATCAAGTTCAAACAGTACAGCACGATTATCGTCGCGTTTTTAGCACCATACTTCAAGATTGGTTTGGCGCAAGTAATCAAACTTTAGATTTAACTTTTTATAACAACACTACAAATCAAGGTTATGCAAACAATAAAGTTAGTAATATGATAAGAACTGATTTTGTAGTACCGCCAAATTGTTATACTAATTCTGCATTATCTACAAACGATTTTACAAATAGAAGTGATATTGTAGTTTACCCAAACCCAACTGTTGAAACTGTAAATATAAATTCAGTTAATAATTCTATAAATGTAGTTTCTGTGTATTCTTTGGATGGTAAATTAGTTGCTACCTACAGAAATCCAATGACTTCAGATAGTTATTCTATTGATGTTCAAAATTTAGCAACTGGAATTTACACCTTAAAAGTTGAAACTAATAATGGTAGTTTCACCAAAAGAATAATTGTTCGTAGATAAATTAAATAGCGTAACTTTTTATTTATACTCTTTTAAAGTATCTTTGTGAAAAATTTATTTTAATGAATTATTTTTCTTCTGATTTTAAATTAGGAATCCTTGGCGGAGGTCAGTTAGGGAAAATGATGTTGTTCGATACCCGAAAATTCGATATTCAAACCTACGTTCTTGACCCAAGTAATGAAGCACCTTGTAAAATAGCTTGTAACAAATTTTTTCAAGGTAATTTAATGGACTTTGATACCGTTTATAATTTTGGAAAACAAGTAAATTTGTTAACTTTCGAAATTGAATTAGTTAATCTAGAAGCTTTAGAAAAATTAGAAAATGAGGGAGTTAAAGTTTTTCCATCTCCAAAAACACTTCGATTAATTCAGAATAAAGGAATTCAAAAAGATTTTTATTCGAATAATAAAATCCCTACTGCAGCCTATCAACGATTTGAAAATTTAGAAGCTCTTAAAGAGGATATTCAAAACATAAAATTACCCTTTGTGTGGAAGTGCACAGAATTTGGCTATGACGGAATGGGAGTAAAAATAATTCGAACCCTTTCCGATTTAGATAATTTGCCCAATGTTGAATGTATTTCGGAAGAAATAATCCCTTTCAAAAATGAGTTATCAGTTATTGTATGTCGAAATGTGTCAGGAGAAATTAAAACCTATCCCGTTGTTGAAATGGAATTTCATCCAGAGGCAAATCAAGTTGAATATGTAATTTGCCCTGCGCGAATAGAGAATAAAGTAGCTGAAAAAGCTAGACAAATCGCATTAAAAGTTTCTGAAAAATTCAATCACGTCGGACTTTTAGCAGTAGAAATGTTTCAAACTATAAACGACGAAATTATCGTTAATGAAGTTGCGCCTCGGCCACATAATTCGGGACATCACACCATCGAAGCAAGTTACACCTCACAATTTGAAAACCATTTACGAGCCATTCTTAATTTACCCTTGGGAAATACCCATAGTAAAGTTAATGGAATTATGGTAAATTTGGTTGGCGAAGAAGGATTTTCAGGCGACGTGGTTTATGAAAACATTGAAACCATAATGGGATGGAATGGAGTAACGCCTCATATTTATGGAAAAAAAGAAACACGTCCATTCAGAAAAATGGGACATGTAACTATTGTAAATGAGAATATGGTTGAAGCTCGAAAAATTGCCGAAAATGTTAAAAATACAATTAGGGTTATAAGTAGAAATTAAAAAATTAAATGATTTATAGATTCAAAAAAATCATTTTTTTAATCTTTAAATTTTTCAATCTTTAATTATAAAAAAATGAAAGTAGCAGTAATAATGGGAAGCATTTCCGACATGCCAGTAATGCAAGAAGCAATCGACATTTTAAACGGATTTGATATTGAAACTGAAGTGGATATAGTTTCGGCACATAGAACCCCAGAAAAATTAGTGGAGTATAGTAAAAACGCACATCTACGCGGGATTTCAGTTATTATTGCTGGAGCAGGAGGAGCTGCTCATTTACCCGGAATGGTCGCTTCGATGTCGCCACTTCCTGTAATTGGTGTTCCTGTGAAATCTATTAATTCTATTGATGGATGGGATTCTATATTGTCAATTTTGCAAATGCCAGGTGGCGTTCCTGTTGCAACTGTAGCTTTAAATGGCGCCAAGAATGCAGGAATCCTTGCAGCTCAAATTGTTGGTACCCAAGATAAATGCGTATTAGACAAAATTATTTTATACAAAGAAGGCTTGAAAAATTCAGTAAATAAATCTTCAGAAAATCTTAAAAAATAATTTATTTAGAAGCTATTTCCCGCCATACATTTCAATCTTTTCTTTTTTAAGAAAAAAAGAAAAGGATTTCCATTGCAATCGGGGCTAAGCCATAAAACCAAAACAGTTCTGTAAGGTTTAAAAAAACTTTGCAGGAAAAATTAATAAAAACATGAATATCTTAACTCAGTATTTCAATACCAAACACAATACGGCTCCTTTTTCTCAAATAAAAAATGAAGATTATCTTCCTGCAATTAAAAAAGGAATCGAAATTGCAAAAGCTGAAATCGATGCAATAGTAAATAATCCAGAGGCACCAACTTTTGAAAACACAATCGTGGCAATGGAATTTACAGGTGATGTTTTAGATCGAGCCTCAAGTATTTTCTTCAATTTGAATTCGGCAGAAACTAGTGATGAAATGCAGAAAATAGCACAAGAAGTTTCACCATTATTATCAGAATTTGGAAATGATGTTCGATTAAATGCCGCTTTATTTGCAAAAGTAAAAGCAGTTTACGACCAAAAAGAGTCACTTAATTTAAATACTGAACAAGCCACATTATTAGATAAAAAATACAAGAGTTTTTCTAGAAATGGTGCTAATTTATCAGAAGATAAAAAAAGTAAATTGCGAAAAATTGACATGCAATTGTCTAAATTAAGTCTGCAATTTGGAGAAAATGTATTGGCAGAAACGCAAGCTTTTCAATTGCATATTACCGATGAAAAAGACCTCTCAGGTTTACCAGAAGGCACAATTGAAGCCGCACAAATATTGGCTAAAAGCCAAGATAAAAACGGTTGGATTTTCACTCTTGATCACCCTAGTTATATTCCATTTATTACTTACGCAGATAATAGGGAGTTAAGAAAAAAAATGGTAATTGCATATGGTTCAAAAGGCTTTCAAAATAACAAATTCGACAATCAGGATATTGTTCTTAAAATTGCCAAATTACGTTTTGAAAGAGCGCAATTATTAGGTTATAAAACACATGCTCATTATGTTTTGGAAGAACGAATGGCGCAAACACCCAAACAAGTAATTTCATTTTTAAA
Source organism: Flavobacteriaceae bacterium (assembly GCA_009926065.1). Lineage (GTDB taxonomy): Bacteria > Bacteroidota > Bacteroidia > Flavobacteriales > Flavobacteriaceae > Flavobacterium. The sequence continues at coordinate 26,002 of RFPP01000011.1, read as the reverse complement.
TGATTTATTGGCAAAAGCCAAACCGACAGCTCAAAAAGAATTTGAAGAATTATCGGCATTTGCAAAGAAATTAGACGGAATTGACCAACTAGAAAAGTGGGATGGAGCTTATTATTCTGAAAAATTAAAGCAACAATTGTTCAATTTAGATGATGAGATTTTGAAACCTTATTTCCAATTAGAAAAGGTTTTAGAAGGTGCATTTACTATCGCTGAAAGACTTTATGGAATTACCTTTAATGAGATTTTCGACATTGATAAATACCATGAAGAAGTTAGAACTTTTGAAGTAAAAGACACAAAAAACGAACTTGTTGCCGTTTTTTATGCGGATTTCTTTCCTAGAAAAGGCAAAAGAAATGGGGCGTGGATGACCTCGTTCAAATCACAATATTTTTTAGATAATAAAAATGAAAGACCTCACATTTCCATAGTTTGTAATTTCACAAGACCTACAGCAACTAAACCTTCTTTATTAACTTTTAATGAAGTGACCACTTTATTTCACGAATTCGGACACGCTTTGCATGGTATTTTAGCAAATACAATTTACCCAAGTTTGTCAGGAACAAGCGTTTTTTGGGATTTTGTAGAATTACCAAGTCAGATTATGGAAAACTGGTGTTATGAAGCGTCGGCTTTGTCATTATTTGCACATCATTATCAAACAAATGAATTGATTCCAATGGAATTAGTTCATAAAATTAAAGAAAGTGCTAGCTTCCATGAAGGAATGGCGACTTTACGCCAATTGAGTTTTGGATTGTTGGATATGGGTTGGCACGGTCAAGATCCAACTGCTATTTCTGATGTAAAGACATTTGAAATGGAACAATTTTCAGCTACTCAATTGTATCCAGAGGTGAAAGAAAATGCCATGAGTACTGCCTTTTCTCATATTTTTCAAGGTGGGTATTCTTCAGGATATTACAGTTATAAATGGGCTGAGGTTCTCGATGCTGATGCGTTTGCATATTTCCAAGAAAAAGGAATTTTCAATGTTGAGGTAGCTACAAAATTTAAAGAAAATGTACTTTCTAAAGGTGGAACAGAACATCCAATGGTTTTGTATAAACGTTTTAGAGGTCAAGAACCAAAACCAGATGCTTTGCTAAAAAGAGCAGGATTAATATAGGTAGAAACCTGAGTGAAAGCTTCGTTTTTTTTTTATTTTGTGAATAAATATAAAAGCCACCATGCTATTGGTATACTTTCTACCCAAAAATGAGTGAAATATTTAGATCGATTTTCATTAGTAAAAAACAGAAATAAACCAATTACAATTGCTATTGCAAAATTCAATTTTAATTCTAAATATTCATAATTAAAATTGATTGCACTTAAGCCAACAAAAATAATCAACAAAACGAATCCGAGATTTTTAGTTTTTGCAATACCAATTTGTTGAGGTACCGTTTTTAAATGAGGATCGTCATTTTTCAAATCTTTTATCTCAAATATTAATATTAATGAAAATATCAGAAGTAATCTCTGGAGAATTAGTATTCCTATTTGGAAATTTATTTTATAATCGCAATTAATTATTGGCAGGAGTAATGTCACGCCAACCCAGCAAATAGCCACTATATAAATTTTTAATCCCACCCAATTACGAGCATTTCTTTTATTTGGAAAAAAGGGTAGTGTATATAATATTGTCAAAATTAAAACTAAGGAGGCAATAATTTTAGTGATTTTTTGAAGTTCAAGAAAGTAGTAAATCCCAATCATTAAGGAAAGAAAACTCAATCCTGCAATTGCTTTTAATTTCCAACTCATTTTATTTTTTTTGGCTCGAGCCAAAGCATCAAATTTTACAAAATTATAACCTGCAATTGTTCCAAAAAAGGCAAATAAGACAACAGAATAATTTATTGAAATGTTTAAGATTAAGAAAGTGTAATTTACGAGTGCAAAACACGACAAAGCAACATGAATACTAGAATCGAGGTAAAAATCAAAAAGTTGTTTTAATTGCTTCATTAAACAAAAATAATTAAACTGTTAATAAGAAAGGCTTTTAGTTGAAAAATACTTATAAATTGGCATCAAAATCCCGTAAAATTTTGAATTTAATACATAAATTTGCACATCTAAATAACAACAACACTTTTCTATAAATATGAAAACAGATGCTTTTGCTTTAAGACATATTGGACCAAATGAAAAAGAGCTTCATCACATGCTAAAAACAATTGGTGCCGAATCACTTGATCAATTGATTCTTGAAACTATTCCAGAAGATATTAGATTGAAAAAAACCTTAAATTTAGCACCTGCAATGTCAGAATATGAATTTTCAAATCATATTGCTGAATTGGGAAATAAAAATAAAGTGTTTAAAACCTACATTGGTTTAGGTTACAATCAAGCGATTGTTCCCGCAGTAATTCAGAGAAATATTTTTGAAAATCCGGGTTGGTACACTGCTTACACGCCTTATCAAGCCGAGATTGCTCAGGGACGTTTGGAAGCGATACTGAATTTTCAAACTATGGTAATTGAATTAACTGGAATGGAAATCGCAAACGCTTCTTTGTTGGATGAAGGTACTGCAGCTGCTGAAGCAATGGCTCTTTTATTTGACGTTAGAACACGTGATCAAAAGAAAAATAATATCTGTAAATTCTTTGTTTCTGAAGAAATTTTACCTCAAACTTTATCTGTATTAATTACTCGTTCAGCTCCTATAGGTATTGAATTAGTTATTGGAAATCACGAAAGTTTTGATTTTTCTAATGAATATTTTGGTGCAATATTACAATATCCAGGGAAATTTGGACAAGTTCATGATTATACTTCTTTTATTGCAAAAGCTAAAGAAAATGAAATTAAAGTTGCCGTTGCAGCTGATATTTTAAGCTTAGTAAAACTAACCCCACCAGGAGAAATGGGTGCCGATGTAGTTTTAGGTACTACACAACGTTTTGGTATTCCATTAGGTTACGGAGGTCCTCACGCTGCCTATTTTGCAACCAAAGACGAATATAAAAGAAGTATGCCAGGAAGAATCATCGGAGTTACAGTTGATACTAACGGAAATCGTGCATTAAGAATGGCGTTACAAACTCGAGAACAACATATTAAAAGAGATAAAGCTACCTCAAATATTTGTACAGCACAAGTTTTATTGTCGGTAATGGCAGGAATGTATGCTATTTTTCATGGTCCAAAAGGATTAAAATATATTGCAAATAAAGTTCATGCGGCTGCAGCTACATTAGCAAATGAATTGAATAAATTAGGTTTTGAGCAAACCAATACTGCTTTTTTTGATACTATTGTTGTAAAAGCAGATGCTAAGAAAGTGAATAAATTGGCATTAGAAAATGAAATTAACTTCTATTATATTGACGATGCTTCCGTTTCAATTTCTTTGAATGAAACTACGAGTATTTCCGATTTAAATAAAATTCTTGAAGTTTTTGCTGCAGCAAATGGCGCAACGGTAACTGCAATACAAGAATTAACTACGACAAATCATTTCCCAGAACATTTAGAGAGAACTTCGGAATTTTTAAAACACGAAGTATTTAACAGATATCATTCAGAATCCGCAATGATGCGTTATATTAAAATGTTGGAAAGAAAAGATTTATCATTGAATCATTCCATGATATCTCTTGGTTCATGTACAATGAAATTGAATGCTGCAGCTGAAATGTTGCCTTTGAGTAATCCAATGTGGAATAATATTCACCCATTTGTTCCATTTGAACAAGTACAAGGATACAAGGAAATGTTGACCAAATTAGAACAACAGTTAAACGAAATAACTGGTTTTGCGGCAACTACTTTACAGCCTAATTCTGGTGCTCAAGGAGAATATGCTGGACTTATGGTTATTCGTGCCTATCATCATTCTCGTGGTGATTATCATAGAAATATTGCCTTAATTCCTTCTTCAGCACACGGTACAAATCCTGCTTCTGCAGCGATGGCAGGAATGAAAGTTATAGTTACTAAAACTTTGGAAAACGGTAATATTGACGTCGATGATTTACGCGAAAAAGCAATTTTATACAAAGACGAACTTTCTTGTTTAATGGTAACCTACCCTTCAACACATGGTGTTTTTGAAAGTGCTATTCGAGAAATAACTCAAATAATACACGATAATGGAGGTCAGGTTTATATGGATGGAGCCAATATGAATGCACAAGTTGGATTAACAAATCCTGCTACAATTGGAGCTGATGTATGCCATTTGAACCTTCATAAAACATTTTCAATTCCACATGGAGGTGGAGGTCCTGGTGTTGGCCCAATTTGTGTTGCACCACAATTAGTTCCATTTTTACCTTCAAACCCTATTGTTTGTACAGGAGGTGAAAATGCCATTACCGCAATATCAGCAGCTCCTTGGGGATCTGCATTAGTGTGTTTGATTTCTTATGGTTATATTTCAATGTTGGGTGCTGAAGGTGTTACCAACGCAACCAAATATGCGATTTTAAATGCTAATTATATTAAAGAGCGTTTGAACGGACATTATGAAACATTATATTCTGGTGAAATGGGACGCGCTGCACATGAAATGATTTTAGAATGTCGTCCTTTCAAACAAAAAGGGGTTGAAGTAACCGATATCGCAAAACGTTTAATGGATTATGGTTTTCATGCCCCTACAGTTTCTTTTCCAGTGGCAGGAACATTAATGATTGAACCAACAGAAAGTGAAAATCTAGAAGAATTAGACCGTTTTTGTGAGGCAATGATTGAAATTAGAAAAGAAATTGAGGCAAGCACCATTGATGATCACAATACCGTATTAAAAAATGCGCCTCATACATTAGCAATGGTCACCGCAGATGTTTGGAATTTCCCATATAGTAGAGAAAAAGCTGCTTTCCCATTGGAATACATTTCTGAAAACAAATTTTGGCCTACCGTCAGAAGAACTGATGATGCTTACGGAGATAGAAATTTAGTTTGTTCTTGCGCTCCAATTGAAGCGTATATGGAAAATTAAAACAAAATAATTTTAAGTTAAATCCATCTCAAAAGTCAAATTTCGAGATGGATTTTTTTATATTTGAATATGAAAGACATAGAAAACCAAGACGATTTATATTATTTAGTTGATAATTTTTATAAAAGATTATTGTCAGATGCTTCTATAAGTTACATTTTTACAGATGTTGTGAAAATTAAGTTGGAAGAACATTTACCGATATTAGTTACATTTTGGTCACAAGCAATTTTCGATACCGGCGGGTATTTCAATAATCTTACTAAAATTCACTTGGATATCAATGAAAAAGAAAATTTAACTCCAGAATTATTCAAAATTTGGTTAAATCACTTTAATGACTCGGTTGATGATAATTTTGTTGGCACAAATGCTGAAAAAATAAAAACTCAAGCTTTAAGTTTGGCAACCATTATGCAAATTAAAATAAATATTGATAATAAAAATAAATAATCAATAATAATTATATCCAGAATTTGATTATTTCACAATAACACATCTCATTCATTTAATTTATCATTAATTGTTATTTTAATTATTAAATTAGCTTTCAATTTTATTATTAAAATATGAACATAAAAATAACAGGTTCCGGATGTTACCTACCAGAAACAATAATTGATAATAATTATTTTAGTAATCATCATTTTATGAATGAAGATGGAACCCCATTTTCCTATGATAATGAAATTGTTATAGGCAAATTTAAAGGGATAACAGGAATTGAACAAAGAAGGTATACTGAACCCGCTTTAATAACATCTGATTTGGCCTATTTAGCTTCTGTTAAAGCAATTAAAAATGCAGAAATTGACCCTGAATTATTAGATTATATTATAGTTGCTCATAATTTTGGTGACATTAAAAGCGGTACTATTCAATCAGACGCTTTACCTTGTTTAGCAGCCCGGGTAAAGCATAAATTACAAATTAAAAACCCAAAATGTGTTGCTTTTGATATACTTTTTGGATGTCCTGGATGGATTGAAGGAATGTTACAAGCCCATGCGTTATTGAAATCTGGCATGGCAAAAAAATGTCTAGTAATTGGGGCGGAAGCTCTATCAAGAGTATTGGACCCTCATGATCGTGATTCTATGATTTATGCAGATGGAGCAGGGGCAACTGTTGTAGAAAATACTGATGAAAATTGTGGGATTTTATCTCATGAAAGCGCCTCCTATACCTATACTGAAAAAGACTATCTTTTTTATGGAAAATCCTACAATAACAATTTAGATCCAGATGTATTTTATATAAAAATGCACGGAAGAAAAATTTACGAATTTGCTTTAAGCAATGTTCCTACAGCCATGAAAAGCTGTTTGGAGAAAAGTGGAATCGCAATTGAAGAAGTCAAGAAAATTCTAATTCATCAAGCCAATGAAAAAATGGATGAAGCAATTATAAACCGCTTTTATAAATTATACAATCAAACACCACCTGAAGGTATTATGCCCATGAGTATTAACTTTTTAGGAAATAGTAGTGTGGCAACAATTCCAACTCTATTTGATTTATTGGTAAAAAATCAACTTAAAGGTCATTCAATTAATAAAGGAGACGTATTACTTTTTGCTTCTGTAGGAGCGGGAATGAATATTAATGCTTTTGTTTATCGATATTAAAATCCTAATTTCTGAATCGTTTTTTCAAGCCAAAAATTGTATGAATAAACTAATTTTAGTTTGTAAATTATTAACAGATTTATTGACAAGCACAATATAATTTTGTAAAATAAGTTCAATAAATGGTTGTTTAATGAAGGCAAATAATAGCTAAATATAAGTACGATAACAAAAACTATAATCAATTTTAAATACGAATTATCGAAAGGCAAGATTTTGAATTTTTTGTAAATAAATAACAATTTTGATAAATTAAAGAGTATCATAGATATCAATGAAGCAAAGGCAACTCCTTCAATACCGTATTTTAGAACATTGATAAACAATAAGTTAAGAGATATATTTAGTAAAATCAATATTGCAATTGCGATTAAATTGAATTTATAATATTTAGAATAAGTAATAATTTCTCCATTAAATCCAGTTCCCATATTGATCAAAACATTGAATCCTAAAATTAAGATCACTGGAATAGAATCTATCAGATTTTCATAAGTTGGTAAAAGCATAAATAAATTATTTATTCCCAAGAAAATACAACTATAAAGTAGCGCTCCAATAAAGAAAAGTAGCTTTGAAATTTCCTTATATTTTAAATCAAGTTCTGAAAATTGGTTGTTTTTAATGTAGTTAGAAATTATAGGAGCATATAAAATAAAAATTCCAGATGCTGGCACCGCCAGGGCTGAAGCCAATGTAACTCCTATACTAAAAGTACCATTTGCTTCCATGGAAATGAATTTTGGAATCATAATTGAGTCTATTCGAAAGGCAAATACAGAACCTAAACTACCCGCAAATGCAAACATAGAAAAGCGGTACATTTCTTTCTTGCTTATCACTGAAAACAATGATTTGAAATTGTATTCAAATTTTGGTTTGAAGTAATAAAATAAGTAAATTCCAACAAATACAGCTATAAATCCATAGGAAATTATATAGAAAAGTAGTGACTCTTGAATAGTATAAAATTGGTTTAAAACCAATATAAATACTATTGGTAAAATAAGTTTTGGAATAATATTATCAAAAAATGTAGGTATCGCTATTTTACCAATAATAGTAGATTGTTTTTTAAACAAATCGATTAAAGCTAGTGATAATCCAATTGGAAAAGCTAAGTAAATATATTTAAATCCAGATAATACCGGAATTAATGAAGCTAATCCTATTAATGAAAGTAAAATAAATCCTATCGAAAAAATGGATAAAACGCCATAGGAAAATAGTTGTTCTTCTTGCTTAGAGTTTAATTTTGGTCCAAATTTAATAAGTGTTTGTGAAGCTCCTAAAAGCATTATTGGAAATAAAATTTGAGCTAAAGATTCAACATATCTGAAAATCCCAAGCATTTCTTTATTTTTTGGATAGATAAAAAGTGTAGAAAAAATTCCAATAATAATTCCTACATAATTAATTATGGTAAAGAAAAAAGCTTGTTTGTGTGTTTCTTTATTTGACATAATTATAGTGTTAAAACACCATTGATTCCTTTTATTGAATTTCTTCGAATTTCTACTATCAATCCAATTTTCAAAAGTAAGTTAAAATAATACAATTGAAGTTTAATAAATAAAGAAATCGTTTTTATTACACCTTGATTTAAAAAATGAAATTTTGATAACCCAAAAACTGATTTTAATCCCTGAACTAAAGAAATAAAAAGTGAATTATTACAATTAATCATCTGATTTAAAACTAAATACTTAGATTGTAATTCTATCTTATTTGGATTTAATTTTACAATTCTATCATGACAAATTGCTGAATTTTTCACTACGCCAATTTTAAAACCATGGTATTTAACACGTTCACAAAAATTCCTATCTTCGCCATAATGACTGAAAATTGGATCAAAATACCCTGTTTTAGCAAAGCACTCTTTTGAAACTAACCAACCTGCAGCATTAACAAAAGGAACTATTCGAATCGATTCTGTATCTTCCTCTTTTTTAAATTTGTTGAAATAAGTATTGAAATTTTCATCAAAACTCTTTTCATCTGCTGAATAATGCAAAGGACTAACAATCCCCAAATTTGGATTTTCAAACAAGGCTTCTACTAAATTGAAGATTGTATTTTCATAAATCCAAGTGTCTTGATTTAATAAAAAAACTGCATCTGAACCTTTTTTAAGTGCAAAATCAATTCCAATATTGTTGGCCTTGCCAAAACCTAAATTATATTTATTTTGAATAAGTTCAATAGAGCTAAATTCCTTAATTGTAGAGATGGTTTTATCAGTTGATGCGTTGTCAACGATAATAATATCAATTGGGTAATTTGAATTTATTAGTGAATTCAAGTTCTTTTTTAACCAAATTTCCCCGTTAAATGTTACAATAACTACCGCTATTTTCTTTTTCAAATGAAAGTTATTTTTTAATCAATACAAAAATAATGATATTTGCAGTAGACTTTGAAAAAAAATGAAATATTACATTATAATTCCTGCCCACAATGAAGCTAATTTTATTGCTTTGACATTGGAATCTTTGGTTTCACAAACTATTTTGCCTTCAAAAGTGGTAGTTGTAAATGATAATTCTACTGATGAAACTCCTTCAATTGTAGATAATTTCAGTAAAAATCATTCATATATTTCATTGGTAAACAAAACTTCAGAAGCGATTCACATGCCGGGAAGTAAAGTTATTCAAGCTTTCCTTAAAGGCTTTGAAACAATAGATTCTCAATATGATATTATTGTAAAATTGGACGCCGATTTGATTTTACCCAATAATTATTTTGAAATAATTTTAAATCATTTCAGTAGTGATAATAAAATCGGAATGGCAGGAGGATTTGCCTACATAGAAAAAAACCATGAATGGATACTAGAAAACCTAACCGATAAAGATCATATTCGTGGTGCATTTAAAGCATACCGAAAGGAGTGTTTCCTTCAAATTGGGAATTTAAAACCAGCTATGGGATGGGATACCGTTGACGAATTACTTTGTAAATTTTACGGATGGAAAGTAGTTACTGACGCCACTTTGAAAGTTAAGCATTTAAAACCTACTGGGGCTAATTACAATAAAAACGCTAGATTTAAACAAGGTGAGGCTTTCTATTCAATAGGCTATGGTTTTGTTATTACTGCAATTGCTTCAATTAAATTGGCCTTTTTGAAAGGGAATCCATTGTTGTTTCTAGATTATATTCAAGGATTTTTAAGAGCAAAATTTAATCATAATCCCCTATTGGTTACCAATGAACAAGCAAAATTTATAAGAAAATATCGTTGGAATAAAATGAAGGAAAAAATATTAAAATTAGAAAATGACTAATTTATCAAAATTTACATATCTAATAATTCAAAAGTCACAACTTATCGTTAATTTCGCCAATATAATTATTTTATGATGCTCATTCGTTACCTATCGCAAATCGGAAAATACTTCATAATGTGGGGTGAAATTTTTAAAAAACCTACTAAATGGTCGGTTATGAAAGTTCTAATTTATAAAGAAATTGACGATTTAATTATTGGTTCTCTGGGAATTGTAGCGTTTATTTCGTTTTTCGTTGGTGGTGTTGTAGCAATTCAAACGGCCTTAAATTTAACAAATCCGTTAATTCCTAAATACTTAATTGGATTTGCAACCCGGCAATCAGTAATTTTAGAGTTTGCACCTACTTTTATTTCTGTTGTAATGGCGGGAAAAATGGGATCTTTTATAACGTCTAGTATTGGAACTATGAGAGTTACTGAGCAAATTGACGCTTTGGAAGTTATGGGTGTTAATTCTCTAAATTATTTGGTATTTCCTAAATTGGTTGCATTATTATTGTACCCTTTTTTAATTGGCATTTCAATGTTTATTGGTATAGCAGGTGGTTATATTGCTGCTGTTTATGGAGGTTTTGGTACCGAAGCTGATTTTGTATCTGGTTTACAACAGAAATTTATTCCATTTCATATCGCCTACGCATTTATAAAAACATTTATTTTCGGACTTATTTTAGCTACAATTCCTTCTTTCCATGGATATTACATGAAAGGTGGAGCGCTTGAAGTTGGAAAAGCAAGTACAGTTTCATTTGTATGGGCATCAGTTTCAATAATTGCAGTGAATTATATTTTAACTCAACTCCTTTTGACCTAATGATAGAAATTAAAAACATAGAAAAGTCATTTGGCGAAACCAAAGTCCTAAAAGGAGTTTCGACTATTTTTGAGACTGGAAAAACGAATTTAATTATCGGGCAAAGTGGTTCTGGTAAAACAGTATTGTTAAAAAGTTTGCTAGGAATTCATACCCCAGAATTGGGAACTATTTCATTTGACGGAAGAATTTACTCCAATTTATCTGCAGAAGATAAGAGAGAATTACGAACAGAAATAGGGATGGTTTTTCAAGGAAGCGCTCTTTTCGATTCTATGTCAGTTGAAGAAAACGTGGGTTTTCCTTTGAAAATGTTTAGCAATAGTTCTAAGCATGAAATCCAGGAACGAGTAAATTTTGTTTTGAAAAGAGTGAATCTTATTGATGCAAATAAAAAATATCCTGCTGAATTATCTGGTGGAATGCAAAAACGTGTAGCTATTGCAAGGGCAATTGTAAATAATCCAAAATATTTATTTTGTGATGAACCTAACTCAGGATTAGATCCAAATACGGCTATTTTAATTGATAATTTGATTAAAGAAATTACGGAAGAATATAATATTACAACAGTAATAAATACCCACGATATGAATTCTGTGATGGAAATTGGAGAAAAAATTATCTTTCTAAAAAGCGGTTTAAAAGCTTGGGAGGGCAATAAGGGAGAAATATTTAAAACTGATAACCAGGCAATAGTGGACTTTGTTTATTCGTCCAACTTATTCAAAAAAGTGCGTGAAGCACAATTATTGGGTAAATAATTTATAATTTTAAACTGGCAACAACACCTTTTATTTCTTGCTCTTTTGATTTAGGATAGATGAGTAAAACATTGTCTTTATCAACCACAATAAAATCTTCTAATCCATCAATAATCACCAATTTATCTTTTGAAGTACTGATGATATTACTTGAAGAATTTTTTAATAAAACGGTTGCGTTTACGACTGCATTATTATTTTCGTCTTTATCTAATTTTTCATGCAATGAACCCCAAGTTCCAAGGTCATTCCAATCAAAAGTTGCCGGTAAAACATAAACGTTTTTGGCTTTTTCTAAAATAGCATAATCAATGGATACATTTTCAGCGGATGCATAATTTTCATTAATAAAATCGGCTTCTGAATGGGTGTTGTAATTCTCAAATCCTTTTAAAAACAATCCAGTCATTTTTGGTTGGAATTTTTCAAAAGCTTCAACAATAGATTTTACTGACCAGATAAAAATACCACCATTCCATAAAAAATTGCCACTTGCAAGAAATGATTTTGCAGTTTCATAATCTGGTTTTTCACGAAATTGATTAACAGTTTTTATTGGTTTATTATCTGATTTATTATATTCAATATATCCAAATCCAGTATTTGGGAAAGTCGGTTTTATACCTAATGTCATTAAAGAATCCTCATTCGAACAAAAGTCAAAACATTGTTTTAAATTTTCAGTAAACAGCGCTTCGTCTTCAATCCAATGGTCGCTTGGAGCAACTACCATTACAGCATCGGGATTTTGTTTTTTTATTTTTAATGAAGCATATAAAATGCAAGGAGCGGTATTTCGCATCGCAGGCTCCAATAAAACTTGCCCTTGTTTTACCATTGGCAATTGTTCAAGAACCAAGTTGTTGTACTTTTCATTTGTTAGAATTAGAATATTTTCAACAGGAATAAGTTTCGATAATCTGCTGAAAGTTTTTTGGATTAGGGTGTCACCTGACCCAAGCATGTCATGAAATTGTTTTGGAAATTCAGTAGTACTAACTGGCCAAAATCTCGATCCAACTCCACCAGCCATAAGAATGGCATAATAATTTTTATTCATTTTCTAAATTTTTAATAGCTCTACTTCTGCATTTGGATTGAATAAATAAATTCGTCCTGAATTTAATTCTACACATTCAAATCTCTTAACTCTTAGTGCAATTTTTTTAAAAACCTTTCCATTCGAAATTCTAAAAATGCTGCCAAACGGAAGTTCAAAGATAAAATTTTTATCGTTTTCAGCATCATATAGTTTTAAAGCGAGAGATAATTTAGCATCGGTATCGCTACTTGCTTTTGGATTTTTGAAATGTCGTGCTAATAAAGGCAATAAATTTTCTGGAAAAATTTCGGGTCTAATAAAAGGAACCATTAATGTTTGAAAGCTATATTTCCATTCATCACCATGTGGTTTAATATTCCTGCCAAATTTTTCAAATGCAACTAAATGAGAAATCTCATGAATTAATGTAATTAGAAATTTATATTTATTCAAATTAGAATTAACAGTAATTTCATGTTTACCGTTAGTTCCTTTTCTATAATCGCCATGCCTTGTAACTCTTTCATTTACAATTTTAAGATGAACTTGGTTGGCAACGATTAATTCAAAAACTGGTTTTACAGCTTGTTCTGGGATATATTTTGATAATGTTTCGTTCAAGAATTTTATTTTAAGGCGTTGATGATGATACTTGTATTACTTTACCATTGTAATATTTATTTCCTGTTAAGGTAAAATCAAAAATGTAATTAGCCATTTCCGATGCTGATAAATTCGCTTGATATCCTGGAAAAGCTTCAGCTAACATTTCTGTTTGTACAGCTCCTAATGCCAATACATTAAAAGAAATTCCTTTATCCTTGTATTCTTCAGCAAGTAATTCAGAAAGTGTAATAACAGCCCCTTTACTTGAACTATAAGCTGATAACCCTGCAAATTTCATGCTACCTTGAATTCCTCCCATACTACTTATGGTAACAACATGGCTTCCGTTTTTAAGAAATGGCAAGCAAATTCGTGTTAAATTTGAAACACCAAATACATTTACTTTGTAGATTTTTTCAAATTCTTCCGCTGAAGTCTCTTCAAATGGTTTCAATAATAAAGCACCAGCATTGTGAACTATTGCATCTATTTTATTCATTGAAGAAGTTAAAAATTGTTTCACTTGCGTTAAATCTTCCACCTTTGACAAATCTACCGAGAGACAAGTTATATTTTTATTTTCAATCAATTTTGGAGAAGTTTTTCTAGAGAGTGCTAAAACATGGTAACCAGCATTTGCAAATAGCAGTGCTAATTCTAATCCAATCCCTCTTGAAGTACCAGTAACAATAATGTTTTTCATATGGCTAAATTAAATAAAATAAAATAAATATCTCAAGCTTTTCTAATATACAATTTTAAATTTCAAATAAATAAATTTAATTAAATCCTTTTTTATTTTCAAAGTAATTCTAATGTTAATTTCTTATTTTTGACATTGAGAAATTGTATTATTGTAATCACACTAAATGAAACAATTTTATTTTTTTTTTGTTATTAATTCCAAGTTTGCTTTTTCTAAAAAAGATTTTTGATAAATCAAAGAAATTGTTTCTCTCAAAAATTTTGAGTATTATAAAATATTGATTATAAATAATAAAAAAATAATCCTTCAAAAGAAGCAAAGTCAAATTTATAAGAAATAATAATAACCAATGATAATATTTATAAATAAGTTAAAATAATGCGTACTCATTTTATTGCAATAGGTGGTAGCGCAATGCATAATTTAGCATTGGCATTACATAATAAAGGATATCATGTTACAGGAAGTGACGATGCTATTTTTGAGCCTTCAAAATCCAGATTAGAAAAAAAAGGAATTTTACCTGAGCAATTAGGATGGTTTCCTGAAAAAATAACTTCCGATATCGATTCTGTTATTCTTGGAATGCACGCGAAAGCCGATAACCCAGAATTACTAAAAGCACAAGAATTAGGATTGAAAATTTATTCATATCCTGAATTTTTATACGAACAATCAAAAAATAAAACTCGAGTAGTAATTGGTGGATCCCATGGAAAAACTACAATTACTTCGATGATTTTGCACGTGATGCATTTCCATAATATTCAAGTTGATTATATGGTAGGTGCTCAATTAGAGGGATTTGACACTATGGTCCATTTAACAGAAGAAAACGATTTTATTGTCCTTGAAGGGGATGAATATTTGTCTTCACCAATGGATAAACGTCCTAAATTTCATTTGTATCAACCAAATATTGCACTAATTTCTGGAATAGCTTGGGACCATATTAATGTGTTTCCTACCTATGAAAATTATGTTGAGCAGTTTAAAATTTTCATCAATATGATTACCAACGGAGGAATTTTGGTTTATAATGAAGACGATTCAGAAGTGAAAAGAGTGGCAGAAACTGCCAAAAATCCTATTCGTAAATTACCGTATTCAACACCAGAATATTCCGTAAAAGATGGAGTTACCTTATTGGATACTCCTGAAGGTGCAATGCCGATTGAAGTTTTTGGAGCTCATAATTTAAATAATTTGGCCGGTGCAAAATGGATCTGCCAAAATATGGGCGTTGACGAAGCTGACTTTTACGAAGCAATTGCGAGTTTTAAAGGGGCTTCAAAACGTTTAGAAAAAATTGCAGAAAGTAAATCGAAAGTTGCCTATAAAGATTTTGCACATTCGCCGAGTAAAGTTGCTGCAACCACTAAAGCCGTAAAAGAACAATATCCAAATCGAACTTTAGTTGCGTGTCTGGAATTGCATACTTACAGTAGTTTGAATGCTGAATTTCTAAAAGAATATCAAGGCGCATTAGAATTTGCTGATGTTGCAGTAGTTTTTTATTCGCCAGACGCAGTTAAAATAAAACAGTTGGAAGAAGTTACTTACGATCAAATTGCAAAAGCGTTCAACCGTGAAGATTTGATTATTTATACTAATCCTACTGAGTTTAAAGACTATTTATTCAACATTAATTTTGAAAATACTGCACTTCTATTAATGAGTTCTGGAAATTACGGAGGCTTAAATTTTGAAGATGTTAAAGCATTAATTTATTAATAAATAGAATTATTTCACTATATTATTATACGCCTTTAATCTTATTATTCAATGGAAAATAATTCATTCCCGATTACAAATTGGTCGGAAGACGATCGCCCGCGAGAGAAATTGATGTTAAAAGGAAAAGCTGCTTTAAGCGATGCCGAATTGATAGCAATATTAATAGGTTCTGGAAGCAGGAATGAAAGCGCAGTCGAATTGAGCAAAAGGATATTGTCAAGTGTGGATAATAATTTGAATGCACTAGGAAAATTATCATTATCGCAATTGGTAACTTTCAAAGGAATTGGTGAAGCAAAAGCTATTTCCATAATTGCAGCAATGGATTTGGGTCGAAGAAGAAGAGGTGAGGAAGCAGCAGAAATAAAAAAAATAACTTCAAGTAAGATGATTTTTGAAATTATGCAACCCATAATTGGAGAATTACCTCACGAAGAATTTTGGATAATTTATGTCAATAATTCCAATAATATTGTTTCAAAATCACAGTTGAGCAAAGGAGGAATAACTGCAACGTTAGTTGATGTCCGATTGATATTCAAACATGCATTAGAAATTGGTGCTACTGGACTTGTTCTTTGTCATAATCATCCGTCGGGAACTTTAAAAGCCAGCGATGCCGATATTAAAATTACAAAAAAAATAAAATTAGCTGCTGAAAGTTTAGATATTACTATTTTAGACCATATAATTATCGCCGAACACGGATATTTTAGTTTTACTGATGAAGGGATTTTATAATATTAATAAAAAAAACTATGAAAATTGA
Source organism: Flavobacteriaceae bacterium (assembly GCA_009926065.1). GTDB lineage: Bacteria > Bacteroidota > Bacteroidia > Flavobacteriales > Flavobacteriaceae > Flavobacterium. Next base: position 9,666 of record RFPP01000011.1, on the reverse strand, counting down.
TCATGTATTTTTTGATTTAGACCACACACTCTGGGATTTTGAGAAAAATTCAGCACTGGCTATTGAATCAATTTTCAAGAAACACGCAGTTAATGTCGATTTACAACAATTTCTTTTACATTATGTTCCTATAAATATAAAATATTGGGAATTGTATCGTGTTGATGAAATTACCCAATTTGACTTGCGTTTAGGCAGATTAAAAGATACGTTCCAACTATTAAATTACGAAATTGACGATGATAAAATAATTTTCTTATCTGAAGAATACATCGAATATTTACCCAAGTTTAATTACCTTTTTGATGGTGCAATTGAAATTTTAGATTATTTAAAACCAAAATACAATTTGCATATTATTACCAATGGATTTCAAGAAATTCAAGGTAATAAATTAAAAAATTCAAATATTCAACATTATTTCGATACTATAACTAATTCAGAAATGGCTGGTGTAAAAAAACCAAATCCTTTGATTTTTGAATATGCAATTAAAGAAGCTAAAGCCTCTAAAACCAACAGTATTATGATTGGAGATTGTATTGATGCCGATGTGAATGGCGCATTAAATTTTGGAATGGATGCTATTTTATTTAATAGTGACACCTCTAAATCCTATAACAATATAAAACAAGTAACTCATTTATTAGAATTAAAAAAACATCTTTAAACTATGAAAAAAATACTATTTCTATTGCTGTTATTATCAACTAGCTTAAGTTTTTCTCAATCTTTAAACGAATATAAATATGCCATTGTACCCTCAAAATTTGAATTTATTAAGGAAAAAGATCAATATCGTTTAAATACTCTTACAAAATTATTAATGGAAAAATATGGTTTTATAACCTACTTTGACAATGATATTTTACCAAATCAAGTGGTAGAAAATAATTGCAACATAGTCTATGTTGATGTTAAAAGTAGTGGCAATTTATTTGTAACTAAATTGACTGTGATTTTAAAAAACTGTAAAAATGCAATTGTATTTACTTCAGCTGAAGGAAGAAGCAGGGAGAAAGAATTACAAGTTGCTTATAACCAAGCCTTAAGAGAAGCTTTTACTTCATTTGAAAAATTAGATTATAAATATAGTGGTGTTAGCAAAAGCGATGAAAATAGCAATGTAAATGTAATAAGCAAAAGCGATAAAAATAACAATGTTATAGTACCAATTTTAAATCAACAATTATTTGCAAAACCATTAGGCACAAATTTATTTCAATTATTAACCAATGAAACTGACATACCTAATTTAGTATTGACAATCGCTAAAACTAACAATTCTTCAATTTTTATTGTAGATGAAGCTAGAAGAAAAGGGGTTGTATATAAAAACAACAATGAATGGATTTTTGATTATTATGAAAATGAAAAATTAATTTCTGAAAAATTAAATATTGTTAACTTTAACTAATAATCGTATTTATTTTTCCAACGATTTTTTAAGAATTCACGCGTGCCATTTTCTCTAGCATTTTCGCCTGGATTATATAGTTTAGTTTCTGAAATTTCATCAGGTAAAAATTCTTGTTCTGCAAAATTATTAGTAAAATCGTGCGAATATTTATAGTCTTCACCATAGCCTAATTCTTTCATTAATTTAGTGGGAGCATTTCGCAAATGAATAGGAACTGGTAAATCTCCGGTTTGTTTTACTACTTGTTGTGCTTCATTTATTGCCATATAACTCGAATTACTTTTTGGAGAAGTAGCCAAATAAATAGCGCATTGACTAAGTAAAATTCTGCTTTCTGGATAACCAATGGTTGAAACAGCTTGAAAAGTATTGTTTGCCATTATGAACGCTGTAGGATTTGCATTTCCAATATCTTCACTCGATAAAATCAACATACGACGAGCAATAAATTTAACATCCTCGCCACCTTCAATCATTCTAGCCAACCAATATACCGCGCCATTCGGGTCACTTCCACGAATCGATTTTATAAAGGCCGATACAATATCATAATGTTGTTCCCCAGTTTTGTCATATAAAACTGTATTTTGCTGAACTAACTGAAGCACTTTTTCATTTGTAATAACAATTTTCTCCTCACTTGAAGCGTTTATAACCAATTCAAAAATATTTAATAGTTTTCGCCCATCGCCACCTGAAAGTCTCAAAATGGCTTCTGTTTCCTGCAAAACGATATTCTTTAATTTTAAAAATTGATCTTCTTTAATTGCTCGCTGTAACAAACATTCCAAATCCGATTTTGAAAATGCATTCAAAACATATATTTGACAACGCGACAATAGTGCGGGAATAACCTCAAAACTTGGATTTTCCGTAGTGGCTCCAATCAAAGTAATCCATCCTTTTTCAACAGCGGCTAATAAGGAATCCTGCTGGGATTTACTGAATCTGTGAATCTCATCAATAAACAAAATTGGGTTTTTCGTTGTGAATAATCCACCGCTTTGTTTTGCTTTGTCAATTACTTCACGAATTGCCGCCACTCCTGAATTGATAGCGCTCAATTCATAAAAAGGTCTTTTCGATTCTTGTGCAATAATTTGAGCCAAAGTCGTTTTTCCTGTTCCTGGAGGCCCCCATAAAATTAATGAAGGTATAATTCCCTTTTCGATTTGTTGTGTCAACGAGCCGTTTGGTCCCACCAAGTGCAACTGACTTATGTAATCGGATAATTTTTGAGGACGAATTCGCTCTGCTAATGGTGCTTCCATGTTAATTTGGAAATGAGATATTTTGGAGATTTTAAAATCGCTGTTTTGAAAATATTAATATATTCAGTTGAACGTTTTACAAATATAATTATATTAAATCATTTTTGGTTATACTTTCAAATTTTCAAATTGCAGCTTCAAATTATTTATTCTGACAAAATAGCACTTTGTTTTTTTGGTTTTATTTTTGATTACATTTATAGAATTTCAACTAGAAACGATTTATGAACGACAACCATTTTAAATATTCAACCTCAGTAATAATATTGCCGTTTTTATTGGTATTGTCGTTGTGGATTCTATTTTGGGTTGACATTCGGTTTCATTTGAATTTAGTACAATTTGGAATTTATCCTAGAACTTTCTTTGGATTAATTGGTATTATATGTGCGCCATTTCTGCATGGAAATCTTGAACATCTGTATAATAATTCTATTCCGTTACTAATATTATTAGCTGCTTTACGATACTTCTATCGAAATATATTCTTCAAAGTTTTATTATACGGAATTGTATTTTCGGGATTTATTACTTGGGTTATTGGTCGCAAATACATTCATATTGGTGCGAGTTCTTTGATTTATGTATTGGCTAGTTTCATTTTCTTTAAGGGAATTATGACTAAATATTATAGATTAGTTGCACTTTCATTACTTGTAGTTTTGGTTTATGGAAGTATGATTTGGTATATTTTTCCAAATGTAAAAGAAGGAATTTCCTGGGAAGGACATCTTGCTGGATTAATTTGTGGATTTACATTTGCATTAATTTATAAAACTCCCGAGTATAAAAAAATTATAAAGTACGATTGGGAACACCCAGATTATGATCCATCTGAAGATAAATTTATGCAACGGTTTGACGAAAACGGTAATTTTATAAATCTACCGATTGTTGAAGAAGATCCTGAAATTGATACCAATTTTAATCCAAGTCATTCTGTTAACTACGAATTTAAAGAAAAAAAAATGGATTAAATCCTGGGCATTAATCCATTTAGAAATGTAATGATTTAATTATTTCTTTGTCGAACAGCTTCATATAAAAAAGCGCCGCAAGCAACAGAAACATTAAGTGAGCCAATTGTTCCAAACATTGGAAGCTTTGCTTTTTCATCAACAATTTTTAATACCGAAGGATTTACACCTCTATCCTCAGAACCCATAATGATAGCCACTGGTTCGTTAAGAGAGATATCATAAATATTTTGATCTGTTTTTTCAGTAGCGGCAACTGTTTTTATTCCACTGGCTTGAAGTAAAAAAATCGCATCTTTTATGTGTTCCACTTTACAAATAGGAATATTAAAAACTGCACCAGCAGAAGTTTTTACAGTATCACCATTTACAGGAGCAGCCCCCGATTTTTGAATAATAATTCCATTTACTCCAGTACATTCTGCGGTTCTGATAATAGCTCCGAAATTCCTAGCATCTGAAATTTGATCAAGAATAAGAAACAGTGGCTTCTTACCATTTTCAATCACAGTTTCTATTAATGATTCTAGGTCAAAAAAGGAAATAGGAGAAATACTAGCTACAACACCTTGGTGATTATTAGGAGTAAGTCGGTTTAATTTTTCAACAGGAACATAGGAGAAATTTGTATTATTTCTCTTCATCACTTTCATAAGGTCCTTCATTAACTCCCCTGAAATTTCTTTTTGAACAAAGACTTTGTCAATTTCTTTTCCAGACTGAATTGCCTCAATTATTGCGCGTATTCCAAATATTAAGTATTCTTTTTCCATTTTGCAAATATATAAAAAACCCACCACTTTATTAGTGATGGGCTTTAAGGAAATATTTAATTTATTTATTTAATAGATATCCCAAAATAATTTTGTTGTCATTAAATCTCCACCAATAGCAGTTGCAGCGGCTGCATTATTTGTTGAATTTAATGTTTGCTCAGCAGCTGGATAAGTATATCTTCTTGGTACTACAGAAATCACTGCGTCTGCAGGAGCTGTCAAAACAGGAAAATCTAATCTTCTAAATGATGTCCAAGCTTCAAAACCTCTATTGTATAAACCTAAATAAGCTTGTTCTCCTATTTTTTGTTTCCATGTTCCAGTTGCAGTCGCGTAAGCCACAGAAGGTTGTGCTAAATAAGCTGCAATGTTTGTAGAGGAAACATTCCAGTAATTTAAAGAGGCTGTTACTGCATTGGTATAATGAGTATCGGCTGTTCCACCAACTGCAATTCCTCTTTCAACTGCTTCCGCTAACAAGAATTCAACCTCTGAGTAATCCAATAATAAAGATTCGAATGTTGGATCAAGTAATTGTGTGCCAATATGAGAAAAATTATCAAAAGCATTTCCGTCTCCAGGAATTCCCCCTTCATATATAGAGCCAATCAAAGTAAAATAGGATGATCTTCTAGGATCACTTAGTGCATTCATTTTATTAATAATTGTACTGGTAGGAACAAAATCATCACGACCACTAGCCACTACATCAACATAAATAGGGTTAGTATTTGGTTGAACTGAAAGGTATTTTAATTTAGCATTATCTGCGCTATTTGTAATAACACCAGAAGTTACAGCAGCTAAAACTTGTGTGGTAGCATAGGTATGGTCTACATCATCTAAATTTATTGCTAATTTTAATCGCAATGAGTTAGCAAATTTTTTCCATTTTGACATGTTACCACCGTATATTAAATCTGCAGTTCCAAAACTATCTTTTGTTAAATTCATTGAATTCACTGAAGCAGTAAGTTTTGAAATTAAATCTTTGTAAATAGTTTTAGCATCATCATATTTTGGATTTGGATGATTTTCTATGTCTAAAGCCTCTGAATAAGGTATATTTCCAAATGTATCTACTAAAATAGAATAGCTGTAAGCTGCATAAATATCAATTATTGCAATTTTATTGTTTCTTACAGTATTTTGATCAGCAATTTCTTGAGTTGTACCTACATACACTTCAGATAGAAGAATTTTCTTAGATTCTGCTAAATTTTTTAATACATCTCTATAGATTACACGAAAGTGATTGTCTGGAATAGTTCTATTTGTAATATCATAGTTACTTTCGTCAGTATAGGTCGTTTCAGTCCAATGTTGTACAAAAAGTCTAAAAACATTGTTGTTCACATTTGTACTGGTCATTTGATCTACCAAGTTTTTTTGAGCATTACTGAATAAATATTCAGCAGGAACATTACTTGGGTTTTTAGTATCTTCGTTTAGATTTGTTATGTCATCTGTACAAGATAACAAAAGAAAAAACGCGCTAATTGTTAATAGTATCTTTTTCATAATTAGAATTTTATAGTTAAGTTACATCCAATATTTCTTGTTGTTGGAAGTGATCCAACAGAATATCCTGATGATAGATTTCCTGAGCCAAGGCCGCTTTCAGGGTCTGCATCAGGTAAATTTTTATTAATGATCCAAAGATTAGTTCCTACGATACTAAATCTCATATCTTGAACTAATAGTTTATTTGAAATACTTGTTGGGAAATTGTAGGTAATTGAAACTTCTCTAAGCTTAATATACGAGGCATCATAAACAAAAGCTGCATTTGGTTTTCTTCTATAACCATCAACGTTTCCATAAAATTGTGGACTTGGTGTTCTAACGGTGTTTGGACTTCCGTCAGCTTGAACCCCTGGTAAGATTACACCACCGCCATTAGCAATACTATTTCTAATTGGATTGCCCAGCTCATTTAAACCTGCTGTTTCTTCATATAAACCAGTAGCAAGGCCATAATATCTGTCTAATGAAAATATGTCACCCCCTTTTTGCATATCAATTAAAAAGCTTAATGCAAAGTTTTTATAAGTAACTTTATTTCTAACTCCTCCAGTCCAATCCGGATTGATATCACCTATAACATTATTTGAACTTGAGTTAATCACATATCTTCCATTTGCTCCAACCAATTTTTCTCCGTTTAAATAAGTAAAATCGGTACCTCTAATAACTCCGTAGGGTTGTCCTACAGCAGCGTTAATTGTAACTCCTCCTTGAAAACTTCCTAATTGCAAGTTCTCAATTCCGTCATTTAATGAAACTACTTTATTTTTATTAGTTGCCCAATTTACAAAAATCTCCCATTTTAAGTCTTTTGAGTTTATTGGAGTTCCGTTCAATTGCAACTCGATTCCTTTATTTTCTATAGATCCTGCATTTATAAATTTAGAACTATATCCTGTCGCAGTTGAAAAAGGCACTTGGAATATTTGATCTGTACTTAAAGATCTATAAACTCCCAAGTCGATTCCAATTCTTCTGTCTAAAAATGACATTTCTAAACCTAATTCATAGTTTGAGGTGATAGTTGGCTTTAGATCTGGATTGTTTTTTACAGTAGGAGTTGAATATAAATTAACCGTATCAAAAGGATCGTATTTTGTATAGGTATCTGTTAAGGCTTGACCAGGTGCTCCATTACCTACCTGTGCAAAATTAGCTCTGAACTTACCATAAGACAACCATTTGAAGTCCAGCAAATTTGAAAATATTAAACTTGAGGATACTGATGGATAAACTACTGCATTATTTCCTTTTGGAAGTGTTGAATAAGCATCTCTTCTTAGGGTTCCATCTAAATATAACAAATTTTTATAACCAAAAGAAACTTGTCCATAGTAACTATTAATCCCTTGATTCGATTCTGCATCTATAGGACGCACAGCTATATTTGAATTTTGTAAACTGTAGATACCCGGAATTACCAATCCTCCTTGAGTTGAAGCAAGGATTGTATTAACATTTATTCTGTTAATTGTTCCTCCAACTAATCCATTGAATGAAATGTCTTCGCTTATATTTCTTTTAAAATTGAATAGTATATCAAAATTATTTTCCGAATAATTTCTATTAAATCTCTGATATCCTGAGGTTTCATCTAATCGATTGATTCCAAATTCTGCTGCAATAGATCCTACTGTTCTTCTTTCTTCTTGAATTTCAGAATAGGTGTCTGTGGAGGCTCTAAAGGTGCTTGACAACCAATTATTAATTTTGTAATCTAATTTTCCATAACCGACGAATCTTGATCTACCATCATTTTGATAGTTTTTGTATCTCTGAAAATAAGGATTATCCCAATAGGCAGGTGTCAAATTAGAAGGGGATTTAATATTCCAAGTTACATTTTGCTGACCTGAATTGTTATATACTTCTTCTAATGATTTAATATCAACATTGGTTTGCCACCACTGACGGAAATTAGACATAATATTGTCGTTGTATCCTGTTGAGTTTCTACCAACTGTGTTTTGTTGAATGTAATTTGCGAAAACTGTCGCTGTTAATTTATCAGAAAACTGATGTGTAAATTTAGCACTTACATTATTTTTTTTAATACTACTATTTGGCATTAAACCAGATTGGAATAAATTCGAAAAATTTATTATATAGCTTGATTTATCGTCACTTCCCTCAATAGAAACTGAATTATTAAGTGACAATGGAGTTTCAAAAAAGGTAATAGGTCCATTTGCAGCATTTTGCCAAGGAGTTTTTTTACCAAAATTGGATGAATATGGCGTGAATGCATCCCATTGGTATACCATGCTATTGTCAAATGGCGCTCCATATGAGGCATCTTCTGTGAACGGAACTAAATAGTCGATTACCCCATCACCATTAATATCTGCTTCATTAAAGTATGAATCTTCATTTGGACCATAATAAAGCCCATATCCTGCACCATATTTATCTTGATATTTTATAAAAGTACTTTTGTCGATACTTCCAACTACCATTTCAGTAGAATAAGTAACGCCCATTCCTTTACCGGATTTCCCCTTTTTAGTAGTAATCATAAGGACTCCATTTCCTGCTTGATAACCATAAAGGGCACTTGCTGCAGCTCCTTTAAGTACGTTAACTGATTCAATATCTTCTGGATTTATATCGGTAGCTGCATTTCCGTAATCAAATGTAGTTCCTCTACCATTCTTTTGGCTAGTAGAATTTGTGTTAGAGTTGTTAATCGGAACTCCATCAATTACAATTAACATTTGGTTATTTCCAGTTAAACTTTTTATACCTCTAGAAACTAGGTTTGTAGAACCCCCAAAGTTGTTATTTCTTCTCACAGAAACTCCTGCAACTTTTCCAGAAAGGTCGTTTATAAAGTTACCATTCGCAGTTCCGGATTTCAAATCTGCAGCTTTAACTTCTTGAGTTGCATACCCTAGAGATTTTTTTTCTCGGGTTATTCCCAATGCAGTAACTACAACACTTTGTAATTCAAGAGAATCATCTGTCAAGGTTACATTTAGTATAGAAGTTGTAGCGACAACTTCTTTTGTTTTCAATCCAATAAAACTGAAAATCAAGGTTTGGTTCTGGTTTGCGGTAATTTTGTATTTCCCGTTTAAATCAGATTGGCTGTTAAATGAAGTTCCTTTGACCGAAACATTAACACCAGGTATAGGTGCACCGCCTTGATCAGTAACAACTCCGCTCACAGTCTGAATTTGTGCAAATGAAATTTGCGTAATTAGCATCATTAATAATGCTAAAATTAGATTGTACTTTGCTTTCATATGTAGTATGTTAAAATTAGACTGTAAATTTAACTATAAATTAAATAATTTTATACATATTATAAATATTTTTTATGTAATTAATTATTTTTTTTAATTACTAAGAATTTCAATTTAATTTATTTATTACAAATGAAATAAGAGGGTAAAATTTGAATTTTATTTTAAGTATATTAATGGTTATAAGTTGTTTAAAATAAAAAACCATCCCAAACGGGATGGTTTTATATATTTAGAATATTTGATTTTTAATATCCTGTATTTTGTTGAATTCCTGCATTTGCATTTAACTCAGTTTGTGGAATAGGCAACGCCCATTTGAAACTTGTTAATGGTAAATTTGTAGGATTGGCACCTGGAATATTCCAAGAAGCTGAAGCGTAATCAGCAGGATCTCTATCTAAAGAAGCACCAGCTAAAGTTCCTAAACGTTTCAAGTCAATGAAACGG